>JBBRXD010000143.1:0-6124 GCA_038248775.1 Lysobacterales bacterium
CACGGCAGGGGGGGTGGAGGCGGAGGCGGCCGCGGCGCCGGCCACGTCACCGACATTCCCGGCGACAAGTTCGGCGTCATTTTCGGTGGCGGTCGCCAGCAGGGCCCGCGGCGCGGCGCCGACCTGCGCTACGTGATGGAACTCGATCTGGAAGAGGCGGTATTCGGCGTCGAGAAGCAGATCGACATACCGACCCTGGTCGCTTGCGAGCCATGCAAGGGCTCGGGTTCTGAAGACGGCAAGATTGAAACCTGCCGCACCTGCGCCGGCCGTGGCCAGGTCCGCATGCAGCGCGGGATTTTTTCCGTTCAGCAGCCTTGCCCGCAGTGCGCGGGCCGTGGCCAGACCATTGCCAAGCCGTGCAAGACCTGCCGCGGCAATGGCCGCGTGCAGGACGAAAAGACCCTGCAGGTGAAGATTCCCGCCGGCGTGGACAACGGCGATCGCATTCGCCTGCAGGGCGAGGGTGAAGCCGGCCCCAGTGGCGCGCCTGCCGGCGACCTGTACGTTGAAGTAAACGTGCGCGAGCACAAGATATTCCAGCGCGATGGTGACGACCTGTATTGCGAAGTGCCGATCCGGTTTTCACAGGCCGCCCTTGGCGCCGACGTGGTGGTTCCAACCCTGCAAGGTGAGGCCCTGATAAAGGTGCCGTTGGAAACGCAGACCGGAAAGTTATTCCGCCTGCGCGGCAAGGGCGTGAAGTCGGTACGCAGCCATGGCCATGGTGACTTGCTGTGTCGCGCAGTGGTGGAGACGCCGGTAAACCTGACTGCCCGGCAGCGCGAGCTGCTGAAGGAATTTGAAGAGACCTTCGAAGGCGAGGAGGGCGCGCGACACTCGCCGCGGTCCACGGGCTTTCTGGATGGCGTCAAGTCATTCTGGGACCGGATGACATCCTGAGCGGCTGCGCTCAGGCCTTTACCCGGGTCATGCCCGGGTCATGCAGCGGCGCGAGGTGCAGGTTGCAAGCGATCCGTTCCGTAACCACTTCCAGCGCATAGGTTCCGGACAACAGGTAGTCGCGATCCAGGCCATCCGTATTGCGAACATAGCCCATGCCGATCGGCTTGCCGATCGTGTGTCCGAACCCGCCACTGCTCAACCAGCCGACGCGCACGCCATCGCGATAGATCGTTTCGCGTCCGAGCAGTACGACGCCCGGGTCGTCAACGGTAAAGGTGCAGAACATCTTGCGCAGCCGTCCCGCCTTCTGCACCTCGAGCGCGTCGCGGCCGAGGAATGGCGTCTTACCCTTGAGCTTCACCGCCCACGCAAGCCCCGCTTCAAGTGGAGTGTGGTCGGGCCCGAGGTCCGAACCCCAGGCGCGATAGCCCTTCTCCAGGCGCAGCGTTTCGATGGCGCGATAGCCCGCGTTGCAAATGCCGAGTGCTTCGCCCGCCGACATCAATGCTTCGTAGACAACGGCCGCATACTCGATCGGAACATGCAATTCCCAACCAAGCTCGCCCACATAGGTCACCCGCAAGGCCAGCACCGGCGCGCCGGCTACTGAAATTTGGCGCGCCTGTCCGAACGGAAATCCGGAATTGGATACATCCTCGCCGGTCAATGCCTGCAGGACTTGGCGGGCGTGTGGGCCCATCAACACCAGGACAGCGTTGCTCGATGTCACATCAGTCAATCGCGCATCGAGTCCGGCCGGAATATTCCGCGAGATCCAGTCGAAATCGTGGGTCGCAAAGCCGGTACCGGTAACGATGTAGAAATCGTCCTCGGCCAGTCGTGCCAGGGTCAGGTCGCATTCGATGCCACCACGGGCGTTGAGCATCTGGGTATAGACCAGGCTGCCCACGGGCTTGTCGACGTGATTGGCGCAAATCCAGTCCAGCGCCTGCCGGGCATCGGGACCGGTCATGCGGAATTTCGCGAACGAGGTCTGGTCAAACAATGCGACCCGCTCGCGGGTCGCGAGGTGTTCGCGCGCAACCGCGTCGAACCAGTTTGGCCGCCCCATTGAATAAATGTCGGCCTGATCCTCGCCCGGCGCCGCAAACCAGTTAGGTCGCTCCCAGCCAAGCTTTTCACCGAACACCGCGCCCTGTTTCTTGAGCTGCTCGTACAACGGCGAGGTCCGGAAGGGTCGGCCACTCTGGTGTTCTTCGCTGGGCCAGGCGATGGTGTAGTGCTTGCCGTACATTTCCAGCGTGCGCTTGCGCACCCAGTCCAGGTCCGCGTGCACCGGGCCGAAGCGTCGAATGTCCACCGGCCACAGGTCCATCGGCGCATCGCCGCCAACCATCCACTCCGCCAGCATCTTCCCCGCGCCGCCACCCGATGCGATTCCGAAGGCATTGAAGCCGGCGCCAACATAAAAACCCGACACTTCAGGTGCTGGACCCAGGATGAAGTTCCCATCGGGCGTAAAACTCTCCGGGCCGTTCACCAGTTCCCTCACGCCCGCGTCCGCCAGCGCCGGCACACGCGCCATGGCCAGTTCCATCATCGGTTGGAAGTGGTCCCAATCGGGTTGCAGCAGTCGGAAATTGAATCCCTCCGGAAAACCACCCACCGCCCAGGGGATGGGATTGGGCTCGTAACCACCCATCACCAGTCCGCCTACGTCTTCCTTGTAGTAAGTCAGTCGGTCGGGGTCGCGCAAGGTTGGCAGGTCGCGGGTGATACCGGGGATGGCTTCTGTAATCAGGTACTGATGCTGCACGGAAACGAGCGGAACGTTTACGCCGGCCAGCCTGCCCACTTCGCGCGCCCACTGGCCTGCGCAGTTGGCGACGAGCTCACATTCAATCCGGCCCTGCTCGGTGAGCACGGCGACCACTCGCCCGTCGCGAAGTTCAATGCCGGTAACCGCGCAGTCCTCGATGATGCGCACGCCCTGCATGCGCGCACCCTTTGCCAGCGATTGGGTGATGTCGGAAGGGTTGACCTGACCATCGGTGGGAAGGAAGGCCGCGCCCACCACATCGGAAACATCCATCAATGGCCACAAGTCCCGCGCCTCGGTCGCACTGAGCAAATGCATCTCCAGTCCGAACGATCGCGCCGTCGTCGCTTGCCGCCTCAGTTCGATCCAGCGCGAGGCGTTGCAGGCCAGGCGCAGGCCGCCATTCATTTTCCAGCCACTGGCCAGGCCGGTTTCCGCTTCCAGGGTGTTGTACAGCCGCACAGAGTGTCCAAGCATCTGCGTGATGTTGGCACTGGTACGCAACTGGCCCACCAATCCGGCGGCATGAAAGGTTGAGCCCGAGGTCAGCTTGTGTCGCTCAAGCAGCACCGTGTCCTTCCAGCCAAGTTTTCCGAGATGGTAGGCCGTGGAGCAGCCGACAATTCCCCCGCCGATGATGACGGCGCGTGCCTGGGTCGGGAATGAGGCCATTTGCTGGTTTTATCCTTTTGGTCTCGGGCCTAGCTGCCGAACGCATCCCACGCTCGATCCAGTCGGCGCAGGTACTCGCGAGTGTAACTGGCGTAGTCGAAGTCAATGCTGGAGCGAAGTTCCGACAGGCCGCCCCATAGGGTCTCACGCAACAAGGACGCGCACTTCATGGCCTCGAATGCCTGGCGACGTGCCGGATCGGGCGCGACACCCCAGTATGTTTCCAGCAGGAAATCGTCATCGGAAGAGCCGAACTGGTTGTTCGAGGACAGGTTGGCCAGGTCGAACAGCGGGCTGTTGAAACCGGCATAGTCCCAGTCGATCAGCCAAAGGCGCTTGCCATCATCAAGGAAGTTCGCGGCCAACAGATCATTGTGGCCGAACACCAGCGTGATGGGCCCGACCGCCGCTTCCAGTGCAGCCGCCATCCCGCGCAGCCGGACAAGCTGGCCGAACAGGCAACTGCGTGGTTCGTCGCCAAGCAGCGCCAGATAATTCCGAATGACCTGGAACACCCAGAACGCCAAGGTCGGGCCGCGCAGAAATTTCGGGATGTCCTGGTGGCAGCGTCGAACCAGGTCGAGTACGGCAGGCAGGCGACGATGGTCCCGGATGTCTTCCGGCACCAGCGTGCGACTTTCGATGTAACGGCAAACCAGGATTCCTTCGCTCGCAAACACCACCTCTGGCGAAATACCGGCGGCGAACGCGGCACGCGCGGCGGCCAGTTCGTTGAAACGCATGACGCCGTGTTCGGGGATGTCCTGGCCAATCCGGACAACAAAGCTTCCAGCCTGCGGGTCTCGCACCAGGAAATTGCGATTGGTCAAGCCTCCGACCAGCGGTTCGATGTCGACCGGTGCCCGCCAGCAAGGCAAGGCGGTGATACGGTCTTCGACAGCGGAGTCGGACATTGGCTATGCCTGGGCGCGAAGCTTGAAGATTCAGCGAGATCGGCCGGGTTGTCAACGCGTGCCAGCGCTGGAATGATGGCCCACCAGCCGCGCATGCCTGCGCGGCGATGGCCTTCGACCAGGAGCCCGCTTGAACAGTCCAATCCGCCCGCCGCTGGACGAGCTACTGGCCTTCGCCGGCGAACTTGCCGATGTCGCGCGTCCCCTTGCGATGGAATATTTCAGGGGTCCTCTGGAGATCCACAGCAAGGCGGACCTGAGCCCGGTAACCGTTGCCGATCGTGCGATTGAGGCGGCGATGCGGCGACGGATAGAAAGCCGATTTCCAGACCATGGCATTCTTGGCGAGGAGTTTGCCAGCCGGCCCGGCGATCACTTCACCTGGGTGCTCGATCCCATCGACGGTACGCGCAGCTTCATCACCGGCATGCCGCTGTTCGGAACCCTCATCGCCTTGCTGCACGGCGGACAACCGGTACTGGGCGTGGTCGATTTTCCGGCGTTGTCGGAGCGATGGACGGGCGCAGCGGGACAGGCCACTCGTCACCAGTCGAAAGCGGCTCACACCAGTGCCTGCCTGCAACTGGCCGATGCGCGCTGCTATTCCACCTCGCCTGACCTGTTCGTGGGCGAGGACCTGCAGCGCTTCAATGCCGTGAGCTCTCGCGCTTCCATGCGACGGTTCGGGGGTGATTGCTACGCCTATGCATTGCTGGCGTCCGGTCACTGTGACCTGGTAGTGGAGGCGGGACTGCAAGCCTACGATTACCTGCCGCTGGTATCGATCATCGAGGGTGCGGGAGGAAAGATCAGCGATTGGCAGGGCAGGCCGCTGACGCTGGAATCCGATGGTCGAGTGCTTGCCGCCGCGACTACCGCCTTGTGGTCGGAGTCGCTCGCGCACCTGGCCTGAGCGTCGCCGTGCTTGCGCCGGGGCGACGCGGTGGTTAGCTTGGATGGATGAGCACAGCACCGATCCGATTGATGATCCACGGTGCCAGCGGAAGGATGGGTAAATCCCTGATCCGGTTGGCGGCAGCAGATTCCCGTCTGGAAGTGGTCGCGGCGGTGTCCCGATCCGGTGAGCCATCGGGCGATCCCGCCATTCCGTCCTTCCGCGCTGATGCCATTGGCGACTGTCCTGCCTTTGATGTCGCGGTGGATTTCAGCCTGCCGGACGGCTTTGACCGATTGCTCGAGGCCTGCCGGCAGCGAGGCGCGGCCCTGGTCAGCGGTACCACCGGTCTGGAAGGTCGGCAGATGATGCACCTGGCCGAGGCCTCATCGGACATCCCGGTGCTTTGGGCGTCGAACTTCAGCCTGGGCGTGGTCGTGCTGCATGAACTGGTGAGGAAAGTAGCCGCATCGCTGCCAGACTGGCAGGTGGAAATCATTGAAACGCACCACGTTCACAAGCTCGATTCACCGTCAGGAACCGCGCTGACGCTCGGCGATGCTGCCGCCGAGGGTAGCGGCCGCCAGCCTGCGATCGAATCAATCCGCGAGGGCGAAGTCATCGGCGAGCACCGGGTCCGTTTCTCCGGCCTGGGGGAAACCCTGGAACTGTCGCATCGTGCCAGCGACCGCGACATTTTTGCCCGCGGTGCATTGGAGGCGGCGCGCCGGCTGGCGCTGCAGCCGGCCGGCCAATTCAGCCTCGCCGTCCTGATGGCGGTGGAAACCTGAGTGTTCGCAGGGCCATCGGTGCCCGGCCGGCGGCGGTTTCGTCCAGCCGTTTCCTTTTGGCCGCCATCAGGCTAAAATTCCCGCTCGCCTGAACCCCTTTTTCGTATCGAACCCGGCCCTTGCCCGGTTCGCGGTCTGCCGCAACCCGGTGGACCGAGGGTTTCAC
>JBBRXD010000144.1:0-6073 GCA_038248775.1 Lysobacterales bacterium
CGTCCCAAAGATAACCGAGCCGGGGGGATGATGCGAATGATCAGCCGCGCGCGGCCCAGATCCAGCCGAACAGACGCCGGCCCATCGTCAGGCTGGCCAGCGACAACAGCGCCACCACGCCCAGGTGCCACAGCAATACCATCAGGCTGGTCTCGCCCTCGTGCACCAGGCTGACCCCGGCCGAGGCCATGGCCGCCGCGCTCAAGGTCGCAAGCATGGCGGTGGGTGCAGGCTTCACGGCGCCGGCGTGGCGCACCATCACCAGCAACGTGATTCCCAGCGGAATGCTGACGGCGGTGATGGCGCGCGCGCACTCGCTGCTTTGCGATTCGTAGGCGAAGGCCGCCCAGCCAAGATTGTTGAAATCGGCCACGCAGCCCCAGCCGATGCTGGCCAGCCACACGGCCAGGGGCAACGCGGGCAGCCAGGCCCAGGAAGGCGAACGACCCGGCACGCTGATCTGGAAGACGGCATACGCGGCCAGCAGGCCGGTCAGCAGACTGGCAATCCATTCGACCAGCTTCGGCGCTTGCGCCATCTGCCGGGACAGCCCCGGGTGCCAGCCCATGCTGGCGGAGACCAGTGCCACCAGTGCGACGGCGGCGGTAGCCCAGGCGAGCGTGCGCAGCAGCGGCGAGGCGAGCGGACGCACCGGCTTGGCGCGCCTGGTCAGTTGGTCAATCAAGGAGTCGGTGTCATTCATGGCTCAGGTCCTTTCCGTCCAACGCGCGCTTGAGTGATTTGAGGGCGCGGTGGCAGGCAACTTTCAGCGAACCGATGCTCTGGTCGCTCTGGGCGGCCGCTTCGCACAGCGACAGTTCGCTGAGGCGCAGCAGCCGGATGGCTTCACGTTGCCGGGCCGGCAACTGGTTGACCGCGGCGTGCAGCGCCACGCCCTGCTGGTTTTGATCGAGCGCCTGGTCGGGCATGGCATCAGTGGCGGCATGCTGCATCGCGTCGGGCTCCTGCGCGAGTTCGTGCTGCAGGCGACGCGTGCGTTTGCGCAGCAGGTCTATGCAACGGCGCGTGGCGATGGTCTTGAGCTAGGGCTTGAAGGGGCGCTGCGGTTCGTAGGTGTAGCGGATGTCGTGAACGACGATAAGAATTTCCTGTACTGCATCTTCGGCGTCGCTGTGATCGCCGACGAAGCGCCGCGACACAGCACGCAGGTAGGGCACGATGTCCTTCAACAGCTGGTGATACGCCGCCCGGTCGCCCGCCTGCGCGCAAGCCATCCACTGGCCCCAGCGAACGCCAACATCGGTGTCGTCGGGACTGGGGGCGCCGGGATTGGCGTCATCGGGCGTTGGCGAAATCAGCGGCATGGCATGGCTGCGACCCGACTCCGGGAAGAGAATGATCTGCGCCATCGTGTCGCTTTCCGGCCCGGATGCCAAGTCGCGCGGCATGGCCATCAGCGTGCGCGGCGGGTAATCAGGTGGTCGATGGACAAGCGACCCGGCCCGCGCGCCGCGATGTACAGCAGCAGCGCCGCCCAGATGCCGTGGGTCGGCCAGGCATCGGGGTAGACGAATACCTGGATGACCAGCGTCATGCCCAGCAGCGCCAGCGCCGACAGTCGCGATGCCAGGCCGATCACCAGCAACAGGGGAAAGATGTGTTCGGCCGTGGCAGCCATGGTCGCGGCCAATTCTGGCGGCAGCACCGGCAAGGCGTATTCGTATTGGAACAGTTGGATCGCGCCTTCGCTGACCTTGGGCCAGCCCCATTGCGCTTCCAGGCCGATCGGATTCAACACCAGGCCTTCGATTTTCGATTGGCCCGACAGCCAGAAGGTCGCGCCCATGCACAGCCGCGCCAGGAAGGCGATGGCATCGTGCGGAATCTTTTCGAGGTGCCTGGTAAGGAAGGCTTGGCCGGGTAGTGCAATGGCGTTCATTGGGATGTCCTTGAAGTTGGTGTCCGGGTCCAGGAAGCAATCCAGCCGTCGCTGCACCACTGGCCCATGAAGGCCAAGGCTTGCGCCGGCACAGCATCGGCCGCAAACCACTGCAGCAATAGTTCGCAGCACATGGCGAAATCGCCACCGGCGCGGAAATGATCAAGCGCGGCGGCCTCGGCTTCGGGCAGCGAGCGGAAGTGGGTTACCAGCTTCGAGTCGCGCCAGATCGCCCAGTCCGAACGTTGCGAGGTGGCGATGCGGACTTGTTTCGGCAGCGCCTCGCCTGACTGCGCGGCCATCCAGACCTGCATGGCATTGGTGCGCGTCGACTGCCGTATCAGGCTGGGTTGGAACTGCGGGCATAGCGTCGGCCAGGCTGATTCGGGCAAGGCCAACAGCGCTTGCCAGTCTGCCGTGGGTGCATCGGCGGCGTCGAAGCTGTCGAGCAAGGCGCGTTCGAAGGCGGCGAGCTCGGCGATGCGCGGGTGCGATTTATGCGACGGATGCTGGCGAAGGAATTCGGGCAGTTGGTTTCCGAAATTGCGCAGCGACCGCTGCCGCGACGGATGCTTTGCGATGTAGTCGTTGCAGGTACGGAGCCAGCGCTCCTCGCCCAGGTACCAGGCCAGCGCCGCGTGGTCGCTGTGCAGCGCTTCGCGCAGGCGCGCGGAGTAGGCGTGCGTGTAGATCTGCAGGCCGAGTTCGGGCGCGATGCCCTGGCTATCTTCCAATTGCGAAGCCACCGGCGCGCCCGCACCGCTGATATTGCGCAGGAAGTCCGATTGCAGTTGGGCGAGGGTGCTCACGCGGCGACTTGTCCGTGTGCGGTTGCGCGGCCTTGCGCGACGCTCGGCGCATACGACGTCGCCGAAACGAAATGCCCACGCGCCTGATCGAGCTCGGCGACCAGTTCGGGCAGCGGCGGGATGTGGTCGTCGCGCTCGATCATCGTGCTGATCGGGCCGAAGCGTCGGATGGCGGACTGGTACAGCGCCCACACCGCATCGGGCACGGCGTGGTCGTGGGTGTCTATGGCGTGCGTGCCGTAATCGCTATGTCCGGCCAGGTGGATCTGCCAGATGTGGCGGGCCGGCAGGCCATCGAGGAATTGTTCGGTGTCGTAGCCGTGGTTGCGGGCGCTGACCACCACGTTGTTGATGTCGAGCAACAGGCGGCAGCCGCTGCGCGTGGCGATTTCGCGCAGGAATTCCCATTCGGTCATCCAGGACGCATTGAAGCGCACGTAGCTGCTGAGGTTTTCCAGCACCAGTTCGCGGCCCAGGAATTCCTGCACCTGTTGCACGCGCGACACCACATGCGCGACAGCTTCGTCGCAGTAGGGCAGGGGCAGCAGGTCGTGGCTGTTGATGCCGTCGCTGCCGGTCCAGCACAGGTGGTCGGACACCCAGGCCGGTTGCACGTCGCTGGCGAGTTGCTTCAAGGCGCGCAGGTAGTCGAGGTCGAGCGGGTCGCTGCCGCCGATGTTCATCGACACGCCGTGCATCACGATCGGATAGTTGTTGCGGAAGGCTTCCAGGTAACGGCGCGGCTTGCCGCCAGCGACCATGAAGTTTTCGGAATTGATTTCCAGCCAGTCCACAGCGCGATGTTTTTCAAGCAGGTCGTTGAAGTGTTCCGTGCGCAGGCCCAGGCCGAAGCCCAGCCACGGTCGCGGCCCCGGGGCATTCGCCCCAGGGTCGCGATCGGCCGGAAGGTGTCCGGCGTTGCGCATCAGCTGGCCGTGCCGCCGATGTTGCTGCAGGTGGACGTGGGGATTGCGATGAAACCCTGGCCCTTGCACGCGCCCTGGCCCTTGCAGGCGTTGCTGGCGGTCTTGCAGTCGTTGTGGCCCTTGCAGACATTGGCGCCCATGCAATGCACGAAAGTCTTGGGGTCAACGGCGACACTTTCGCCAGCATCAATCACGGTACCGCCGGCGTTGCCGCAGGCCTCGGCCGTGGCGTTGCTGAAGCCTTGGCCCTTGCACGATGCCTGGCCCTTGCAGGCGTTATCAGCGGTCTTGCAATCGTTGTGGCCTTTACAGACATTGAGGCCGGCGCAATGCACAAGCGCGACGGTGCCAGCCTGGGTCTTGGCCTGCGCCTGGCCCGCGCTGCCGGCCATGCCGGCCGCGATAACGGCCAGGGCGATGCCCGAGAAGCGGGTGATGTTCTGCGTTTCCATGTGGAACTCCTGAAGGAAAGTCGGTCGGGACCGGCTGGCCCCACTGAACGGTTCGCCACAGGGTGGGGAAAGGTTACGCGGGGTTTGGGCCGGGAGGGTGACTTTTGGCCGATCCCCCAGTGGCAGCGCGTTGTATAGTCTTAATGACACCTCCGCCCTACGGCGGTGAAGGGGAATCGCATGACTCTGCCCAAGCTGCTCGGCCTGCTTGCTGTCACCCTCGCCGCCGCCCTGGCCAGCGGCCAGTGTCGGTCGCAGACCACAGACGGTTACCACGCGATCCAGGTGTTTCCGGTGGTGGTCGACACAGCCGCCTTCACCCAACGATTCCATTTTCGAAATCCAAATGCCGTTCCGGTGACGATCAAGCCCCGGTATTTCCCGGCGAATGGCACGACCAGTATCGCCTTCACCTGCCCGGACTTCGTCGTCCCCGCAGGAGCCGTGGCGACCTTCACCAGCTTGCGCACCATCTGTCCTTCGCTTGCCGCAGGCAGCCAGTTCGGATTCCTGCACACCAGCGGGACGGCTTCGAAAATAGCGCCTTATGCCGCTTTTTCGCGTGTTGCCAACCCGCAGGGCAACGGCTTCTCGGTTGAAGCCTTTCCCGCCAACACGTTCACCTCCGCCACCGTCGTGGTCAACGGCATCCGCCGCATGGCGGCGACTGGCAGCTCGCCTGCGTTCCAGACAAACTGTTTCATCGGAAACCTCAACGAACTTGCACCGGTTGGTTCGCCGCCGAGCACCAATATCCACTACTCGCTGTACACCAGCGCTGGCGCGTTGATCGCTGCTGCGGACGCCGCGCTCGCCCCGGGCAAGATGGTGCGGCTGCTGGATGTATTCGCCATCGCGCCTTTGGGCAACTACGTCGACGCCTACATCAAATTCGAGGAACAGGGAGTCGAGGAGCCGGGCATCATGGCCTTCTGCACCGTGCAGGACAACACCAGCCTTGGCGCGGATTTTCGCATAGCCAAGCAGGAGTTTTCGGATTCGTCGAACTTTGCTTTGCCTGGCGTGGTCGGGTCGCAGGACGACATAGCACTTCGCGATTACCAGAACAAGGTGGACTCGAAACGTACCTTCCGCCTTCTTGCTGGCAGCGTCCACAACTATCACCTGTTCTACTTCCGGCATCCCGATTGGGTGCAGTGCGAGCTGTTGGGCGTCAACGCTCTTCCCTTGCCCATGTCAAACCGCCTCGAAATGCGTCTGGAAGACCCAGCCGGAAATGTGCTCGCCGGTGGCAACAACATCCTGAGCTTCGGCCCGATCTACCTGGGCGACAAGACTGACTACGCCGGGGGCTTGAATTCCCGGTACTACCTGCGGGTGGAGGACAACGAAGGCATCGACCAGCTCACTTCGGTCACCTATAACATCCACTGTCAGACCGGAAGTGGCTCCACGCTGGGTGACATGGTGGTTTACAACGCTGCGGGAGACGCATTCTGAGAGAGCTCGGGGTCAGCTGAACCGCTCGGCCCGCCGACCTGGGCAGGGGGCGTTACAATCGGTGCTTCAGCGCTATTGCAGGTTCTAGCCATGTCCGCCCCCGCCAACGCCTTACCCAGCAACGAGCCCCAGCACGAACGCAGCCCGCTGCGTTTCGTCACCGCCGCCAGCCTGTTCGATGGCCACGACGCCGCGATCAACATCATGCGCCGGCTGATCCAGGCGCAAGGCGTGGAAGTGGTGCACCTGGGCCACAACCGCTCGGTGGAGGACGTGGTGCGTGCGGCGCTGCAGGAAGACGCCGACGGCATCGCGCTGTCGAGTTACCAGGGTGGCCACATCGAGTACTTCAAATACATGGTGGACATGCTGCGCGAGCGCGGAGCCGGGCATATCCGGGTGTTCGGTGGTGGTGGCGGCACGATCACTCCCGAGGAAATCAAGGAACTGCAGGATTACGGCGTCGAGCGGATCTACCACCCGAACGACAGCATGCACATGGGGCTGGTGGCGATGATCGAGGAC
>JBBRXD010000145.1:0-6040 GCA_038248775.1 Lysobacterales bacterium
CGCGGCAAAGACATGGTTGAGGTCCATGCTGCGCGGCATTTCCAAGGTCAGGGTGTGGTCGTTGGGCGCTTCGAAGGACACGCCTTCCACATGCGGCAGGCCCGGCGGCAGCGTGCCGTCGATGTCGAACACGAAGCCTTCCACGTCCAGCCTGGACAACAACAACTTCATCGGGCCTTGCTCGATGATCTGGCCTCTATCGATGATGGCCAGGTTGCGGCACAGGCTTTCGGCTTCTTCCAGGTAATGCGTGGTCAGGATGACGGTGGTGCCGGCGGCGTTGACTTCGCGCAGCGTTTTCCACATGCCGCGGCGGATCTCGATATCAACACCGGCGGTGGGCTCGTCCAGGATCAGCAGTCGCGGCCGCGTCATCATGGCGCGGGCAATCATCAGCCGGCGCTTCATGCCGCCCGACAGGGTGCGGCTCATCATCTGCGCCTTGGGCCACAGCTGCGCGGCCTTGAGTTCTTCCTCGGCTCGCACCAGCGCCTGCGCCCGCGGCATGCCGTAGAAGCCCGCGTAGTTGACCAGGATGTCGAGCGGCTTTTCGAACATGTTGAAATTGAATTCCTGCGGCACCAGGCCGATCAGGCGCATGGCGGCGGAGCGCTGCGTGGCGATATCCACGCCGAATACCTTTACGCTGCCGCTGGTTGCGTTGACCAGTGAACTGACGATACCGATCAGGCTGGACTTGCCGGCGCCGTTGGGGCCGAGCAGGGCAAAGAAGTCGCCGGGCATGACCGACATCGACACGCTTTTCAGCGCTTCGACGCCATTGTCGTAGGTCTTGCGCAGTTGCTCGACTTGCAGGGCGGGAACGGTCATCCAGGCTCCAGTGACGAAACGATCACGGCACGTGCCGCGATAGCCGTTTATTATAGGCGTTTACGCTGTTGCCTCTGGAGCTTTTGTGGCCAACCATTTCCCGCTGCGGCTGATCGGCAGCCGCATGCTCGCGCCGAGCGTTCGCCACCTCGAATTTGCGCGGGACGACGGCCTGCCGCTGGATTTCATCCCCGGCCAGTTCATCCAGGTGCATTTCAATTATCCCGACGGCACGGCGACCAAACGCAGCTACTCGCTGGCCACCATGCACGACCATGCGCTGGGTCCGGGCGAGGCCGTCGAGATTGCCGTCAGCTACGTGGCCGGGGGCGCGGCAACGGCGCTGTTCACCGCGCTCGACGAGGGCCAGCAGATCCAGGCCAGTGGGCCCTACGGGCGGTTTTGCCTGGGTGCGGCCGATGCCAACCGGCGTTACCTGCTGATCGGCACCGGCACCGGCGTCACGCCATATCGGGCGATGCTGCCGCAGCTGCGCCAGCTGATGTTGGCGCGTGACCTCGAGGTGGTGCTGCTGTTTGGCGCGCGCTCGCCGGCCGAGCTTATTTATGGCGAGACTTCTACGCTTTTGCCGCCCAAAATCCTCGCTTCCGGTTCGTACCCTGCTTCAGCCGCGAGTGGCCGGCCGACCCGCATGCCGACGTGCGCAGCGGCTACGTGCAGGATGCGTTGACGGCGCTCGCGCCGGTCGCCGAAGGGGATGTCGCCTACCTGTGCGGCAACCCGAACATGGTCGATGCCGCGTTCGATGCCCTCAAGCATGCCGGCCTGCCCGTGCCGCACATCCGCCGCGAGAAATACGTCAGCTCGAAATAACCGCAGCCCTTTGGTGAGCCTTCGCCAGCCGTGGGGTGTCAAGGACACTTGACAGGCAAGCACGACGGCCCTATCTTGCCTGTCAAGTGTCCTTGACAGATTCCCATGTCCACCCTCGAATCCCTCCCTACCTGCCGCCGCAAGTCCCTGTTGTTCCTCGGGCTCGGTCTGTCCTTCCTGTTCCTGGCCTGGGTCGCCCACGCGGCAGCCTGGCCGATCGGGCAACATTTCCTGGGCATCCTGGCCGGGTTCGGGGTGGGCGCAGTACTCAGTTCGGTGCTGTTGTGGTTCATGCCCGACGCCGGCGGCGGCATGCCCAAGGCGCTGGTGCGCCGCTATATGCGCGAGTTCATCCCGGCCATGGCCGCCTACATCGCGGTGATGCTGGTCTGGAAGAAGCTGCTCGGCTGGGTCCAAGCCCCTGCGCTGCGGGTGCTGGTCGCGTTGTTGCCGGCCCTGCTGGTGGTCTGGATCATGCGTGCCTTCGTACGTTACGTGCGCGACTCCGACGAACTGCAACGCCGCATCGAACTGGAATCGGGCGCTGCGGCGGCGCTTGTCCTGAGCGCCGGCTACATGGCGCTGGGTTTCCTGCAGACAGCCGAACTGATCGACATTCCTTCCAAGGTCGCCATGTTGTGGGTGTTTCCGGCGCTGTGCTTCAGCTACGGCATCGCCAAGCTCTTCATCGCGCGGCGCTACTCGTGAACAACCGGCTGCGCGAATTGCGCGAGGTGCGCGGCTGGTCGCAAGGTGAACTGGCCGAACACCTGGTCGTTTCGCGACAGACGGTCAACGCGCTGGAAACCGGAAAGTACGACCCGAGCCTGCCGCTGGCTTTCAAGATCGCGCGCATGTTCGAGATCCCCATCGAATCCATCTTCATCGACGAGGCACGCTGAGATCCCATGAACAAGACGTTCCGATTGATCATTGCGGTGGTTGTGTTGCTGGCATTGTTTGGCTACCGCCAGTACACGCAGCGCCAGCACGAGTCCGCCAAGGCGCCGACGCTGGCAACGGTGGATGCCGGCACGAATGCTAAGGCCGAGGCCGCGGCAGCAAAAGCGTCGCCCGCCATCACCCGGCGCAAGGGCGTGCTGGCGTTTACGCCATGCACCCTGGCGCCGGATTTCGGCACCGCGTCGGTGGAGGCGCTGTGCACGAAATTCCTGGTGCCGGAAAACCACGCTGCACCCAACGGCCGCAAGATTTCACTGGCCGTCGCCTGGGTGCCGGCCAAGGGTGAAGGCTTGCCCGATCCGGTCTTCATGCTGGCCGGCGGACCCGGTCAATCCGCGCTGGAGTCCTTCCCCAGCCTGGTCAGCGCGTTCGCCGACCTGCGCAAGAAGCGAGACATCCTGCTGGTCGACCAACGCGGCACCGGCGATTCCAACAAGCTGATCTGCAAGGATGAAAAAGGCAAGAGCGCCGTCGTTGAAGACGACGACTACGGCGTCGACGCCTCGCGCAGCTTCGCAGCGGGTTGCGCGGCCAAGCTGGCGGCCACCGCCGACCTGCGTTTCTACTCGACCAGCGACGCCATCCAGGACCTGGATGCCGTGCGCGTGGCGTTCGGCGCCGAGCAGGTCAACCTGATGGGCGTTTCCTACGGCACCCGCGTCGCCCAGCAGTATGCCGCGCGCTATCCGGCGCATACCCGCACCGTCACCATCGACGGCATCGTGCCCAATACCCTGGTCCTGGGCAACGAACACGCGCGCAACCTGGAAAGCTCGCTTGATCGCCAGTTCGCCCGTTGCAGTGCGGACCAAGGCTGCATGGAAAAGCTGGGCGATCCGCGCGCGCGCCTGAACACGTTGATGGCTAAGCTTGCCACCGATCCACCGCTGGTGTCCTACCGCGACGCCATCACCGGCGAGGCGAAACAGGAAAAGCTCAGCCCGGGGCACATCGTCACGCTGGCGCGCATGTTTGCCTATGCCCCGCAGGCTGCCGGCCTGCTGCCCCTGGAGTTGAACGAGGCCGCCCAAGGCCGCTACGAACCACTGATGGCGCTGTCCAATTTGCTCAGCAGCACGCTGGGCGACCAGATCATGCACGGCATGCAGCTGTCGGTGATCTGCACCGAGGACGCCAGCGAAATGAAGGCCAACGACGCCGACAAGGACAGCCTGCTCGGCAACAATATGATCACCGTGCTGCAGGCGCAGTGCGAGGCGTGGCCGAAGGGCCTGCGCCCGCAAGGGTTTCGCAAGCCACTGGCCGGCACGGTGCCGGTGCTGATCCTGTCGGGTGAATTCGACCCGGTAACCCCGCCGCGCTATGGCGACGAAGTGCTCAAGACCTTGCCCAACGGCCGCCACCTGATTGTTCGCGGCCAGGGCCACAACGTGTTGCCGATCGGCTGCATGCCCAAACTCTTTGCCCGCTTTGTCGACACGGCGGATGCCAAGCAACTCGACGCGTCCTGCCTTGACAAAATCCCCTATGCCAAACCCTTTACCGGCTTCTACGGCTGGGAGCCCTGACATGATCGAAGTACAAGACCTGCATAAATCCTTCAAGGCCAAGACCGGCATCGTCAAGGCCGTGCAAGGCGTCAGCTTCACCGCACGCGACGGCGAGATCACCGGCCTGCTCGGCCCCAACGGCGCCGGCAAGACCACGACGTTACGCATGCTCTACACCCTGATGTCGCCCGAATCGGGGCGGGTGCAGGTGGACGGCCTGGACAGCGTGAAGGACGCCGAAGCGGTGCGCCGCCGGCTGGGCGTGTTGCCAGACGCGCGTGGCGTGTACAAGCGGCTGACCGCACGCGAGAACATTGCCTACTTCGGTCGCCTGCATGGCATGAGCGAAGCCGACATCGCGCGGCGCACGAAAGAGTTGTCGCTCGCGCTGGGCATGGAGGATGTGCTCGACCGGCAGACCGAAGGATTCTCGCAAGGCCAGCGCACCAAGACCGCCATTGCGCGGGCACTGGTGCACGACCCGCGCAACGTCATCCTGGACGAGCCGACCAACGGCCTGGACGTGATGACCACGCGCGGCCTGCGCGACTTCCTGCGTGATCTGCGCAGCGAGGGCCGCTGCGTGATTTTTTCCAGCCACATCATGCAGGAGGTCGCCGCCCTGTGCGATCGCATCGTGGTGATCGCGCAAGGCAAGGTGATGGCATCGGGTACGCCCGATGAACTACGCAAGCAAACCGGCGAGGACAACCTCGAGGACGCCTTCGTGAAGGCCATCGGATCGGAAGAAGGACTGCACGCATGAAAGCGCTGTTGACTGTTTGCATGAAGGAACTGGTCGACCTGTTCCGCGACCGGCGCACCATGATGGTGTCGCTGTTGATGGGCCCGCTGCTGATGCCGGCCTTGATCCTGGGTATCGGAAAGCTGGCCAGCGACCGCATTTCGACGGCCTTGGAAAAACCGCTGGAGATCCCTGTCGTGGGCGCCAGCAACGCGCCCAACCTGGTGGCCTGGCTGGAAGGCCAGAACATCGTGGTCAAGCCCGCGCCCGCCGATCCGGATGAAGCGATCCGATCGCAGCGCGAAGACGTGATCGTGCGCATCGGGCCGAAATTCGGCGAACAATGGCGCGGCAGTCTGCCGGCCACGATCGAGATCCTGCACGACAGTTCGCGCGAGGATGCGCAGATTCCGGTCGAACGCTTGCGCGGGCTGCTCAACAATTACGGACAGGGCGTCGGTGCGTTGCGCCTGATCGCGCGCGGCATCAGCCCGACGGTGTCACAACCGCTGCGCATCAGCGACCGTGACCTCGCCACCCCGGAAGCCCGGCGCGGCCAGGCGCTGGCTTTCCTGCCCTACATCCTGATCCTCACCACCTTCATCGGTGGCGCAGGCCTGGTGATTGATGCAACGGCCGGCGAGCGCGAGCGCAATTCACTCGAGCCGTTGTTGGCTACGCCCGCCAAGCGCTCGACCATCATGAGCGGCAAGATTGCGGCCGCCTGCCTGTTCGGGCTGCTCAGCCTGGTGCTGACCCTGGTGATGTTCAAGCTCAGCTTCCAGTTTGCGCCGAGCCTGGGCATCAAGCTGGACGTGTCGGTGTGGTCGTTGATCCGCATCGCGGTGGTGCTGCTGCCGATGCTGATGATCAGCACCTGCCTGCTGACCTTCATCGCCGCTGGCGTGAAAAGCGTCAAGGAAGCGCAGAGTTACATGAGCGTGCTGATGCTGTTGCCGATGTTGCCGACCATCATCCTGATGGTGAACCCGGTGAAGAACCAGTTGTGGATGATGACCGTGCCTTTCCTGGCGCAGAACCAGATGATCCTCAAGCTGGTGCGCAGCGAAAACATCTCGGCCAACGAGTGGCTGGCCTACCTGGGCGCGGGATTTGCCGCGGCGGCACTGTTGTGGTGGCTGGCGTCGCGTCGTTA
>JBBRXD010000146.1:0-6034 GCA_038248775.1 Lysobacterales bacterium
CTCGCGCCGGCGTATCGCGCGCGAGACGCTCGATATCTACGCACCCATCGCGCACCGGCTCGGCATGAACCGGATCAAGGCCGAGTTGCAGGACATGGGCTTTCGCGCCCTGCATCCGTTGCGGCACAAGACGATCGCCAAGCGCATTGCCGCGCAGCCGGTGATGCGGCGCGAGGCGATGGCGACCATCGAGGCCAAGATCTGCCAGCGCCTTGCGCAGGAGGGCCTGCCGTTCCGCCTGGTAAGCCGGGTCAAGGCGCCGTGGAGCATCTACCAGAAGATGCGCCAGGAGAACAAAAGCTTCGACCAGGTGATGGATGTTTTCGGATTCCGTCTGGTGGTGCCCAAACTGATGCAGTGCTACCTCGCATTGGGCGCCGTGCATTCGCTGTTCAAGCCGCTGGATGCGCGCTTCCGCGATTTCATCGCAATTCCCAAGGCCAATGGCTACCAGAGCCTGCACACCGTACTTTTTGGAACTTTTGGCACGCCGGTGGAGGTCCAGATCCGGACCGAGGACATGGACGTGATCGCCGAACGTGGTATTGCCGCGCACTGGCTTTACAAGACAGTGGGCCAGGGCATGAACACAGCCCAGGTACGCGCGCAGGATTGGGTGCGCAGCCTGATGGACAGCCAGGAATCGGCCGGATCGTCGCTGGAATTCCTGGAAAACGTCAAGGTCGACCTGTTCCCGGACGAGGTTTACCTGTTCACGCCCAAGGGCGACATTTTTTCCTTGCCGCGCAATGCCACCGCGCTCGACTACGCCTACGCAGTGCACACCGACGTGGGCAACCATGCGGTGGCGGCGCGTGTGGACAAAAAGCTGGTGCCCTTGCGCAGCAAGCTGTCCAGCGGACAGACGGTCGAGATAATCACTGCGCCGTCGGCCACGCCCGGCCCGCAGTGGCTTGAATTCGTGGTGTCGAGCAAGGCGCGCACGGCCATCCGCCATTTCCTGAAACGGCTCGAGCACGAGGATGCCGTGGATCTGGGCCATCGTATGCTCGATCGTGCGCTGGAAGCTCGCGAGACCTCGCTGGACCGGGTTCCGCAGGAAAATATCGAACAATTCCTGACCGAGCATCGTTACCGTCGGCTGGAAGAATTGCTCGCTGACATCGCGCTGGGTAATCGCATGCCTGCGCAGGTGGCACAGGTGCTGGTGCAGGGTACGGCAGAGTTGCCGCTGCGCCACGGCACCGCGACCAGCAGCGAGCAAATCCTGATCACTGGCTCCGAGCGCGGCGTGCTCAGCTTCGCGCGCTGCTGCTACCCGATTCCCGGCGACGAGATCATGGGCTACATCAGCGCTGGCAAGGGCGTCGTGGTGCACCGGATCGATTGTCCCAATACCACGGAGTACCGCAAGCATCCGGAACGCTGCGTGCCGATGGCCTGGGACCGTTACGTACAGGGCGACTACCGCGTGGCGCTGAAGCTTGACGTGGACAACAAGCCTGGCGTGCTGGCGCAAGTCGCCGCCGCGGTCGCCGAAAGCGACTCCAACATCGACTCGGTGGAATACCGCGAGCGTGACCTGCAGATTTCGGTGATGGAGTTCGGCATCGAGGTACGCAATCGCAAACACCTCGCCGACGTGATCCGCCGCGTCCGTCGACTCGGCGTAGTGCACGGCGTCGAACGCCTCTAACCACAATTGTGTGATCAGCCTTGTGTGGGAGCGGCCTTGGCCGCGATTCCCAAACCACCCCCAGCCCCAACCCCATCCCGCGTATACTAAATCCTCCTCTCGCCGGACCACCCCAATGCCCCGCCAACCCATCGCCACCGAAAGCGCCCCGGCCGCCATCGGCCCTTACTCGCAAGCCATCCGCAGCGGCAACCAGGTGTTCCTGTCCGGGCAGATCCCGCTCGATCCCGCTACCGGGCAACTGGTTGAAGGCGACATCGCGACCCAGTCCCGGCGCGTGTTCGACAACCTGGCAGCGGTCTGCGCCGCGGCAGGCGGCTCGCTCGACCAGGTGGTGCGCGTGGGCATCTACCTGATGGACCTGGGCGACTTCGCCGCCGTGAATGCGGTGATGGCCGACTATTTCACGGCACCCTATCCGGCGCGTTCCACCATCCAGGTCTCCGGCCTGCCGCGTGGCGCGCGGGTCGAGGTGGACGCCATCCTCGCGTTCGACTGAGTGGGTCGCCGGGCCCATCCAGGCGCGCCGGCCCCGAGCCTGGCAGCCGGCGGCGAGGCATCAGTCCGGGAGTTGCCGGGCGTCGGGCCCGCGCTCGCGGAAAAACTCGCGGCGCGCGGCCTGATCAAGGTGCAGGACCTGTGGCTGCACCTGCCGACACGTTATGAAGACCGCACGACGCTGACGCCGATCCGCGAGCTGGTGCCCGGGCAACCGGCGCAGGTGGAAGGCCGCGTGGAAGCGGTGGAGCGCGGTTTTCGCTATCGCCCGCTGTTGCGCGTGACCATTGCCGATGATTCGCGGGCCACGCTTGCCCTTCGCTTTTTCCATTTCAACTCGGCCCAGGCCGCGCAATTCATCCCGGGGCGCAGGCTGCGCTGTTACGGCGATGCGCGACCCAGTGGCCACGGTCTCGAGATCGTGCACCCCAGCTATCGCTTCCTGGCCGAATCGGACCAAGGCGAGATGCGCGATTCGCTCGATCCGGTTTATCCGGCGATTGAGGGCGTCGGGCCGCAGACCCTGTCACGGCTGATCGCCGAGGCGCTGAAACGCCTGCCACCCGCGCGAGAGCTGGAACTGCTGCCCGAGGCGGTGATCCACGCGCTGGACATGCCCACCCTGAAGGAGGCGCTCCTGATTGCACACCGGCCGCCGCCCGATACGGATGTGCTGCTGTTCTCGAGTGGCCGGCACCCTGCGCTGCAGAGGCTCGCATTCGAGGAAATGCTGGCGCACCACCTCAGCCTGCGCCACCAGCGTCTTGCCTTGCGCGCGCATGGCGCGAGCGCCATCAAGGGCCGCGGTACGCTGGCCGAGGCATTGCGCAAGGGCCTGCCGTACTCACTGACCGGCGCGCAGCGTCGCGTCTACGACGAAGTCTCTGCCGACATGCGCAAGCCCGAGCCGATGCTGCGCCTGGTGCAGGGCGATGTCGGCAGTGGCAAGACCGTGGTTGCCGCGTTGGCTGCATTGCGGGCGGTAGAAGCGGGCAAGCAGGTCGCGCTGATGGCGCCGACCGAGTTGCTGGCCGAGCAGCACCTGGTCAATTTCCGCAACTGGCTCGAACCGCTCGGCATCCAGGTCGCGTGGCTGGCAGGCAAGGTAACGGGCAAGGCACGCACGGCCGCGCTGGCGCGCATAGCTTCGGGTGAAGGACAGGTGGTAGTCGGCACGCACGCACTGATGCAGGAAGGCGTGGTCTTCAAGGACCTCGCCTTGGCGATCGTGGATGAGCAACATCGTTTCGGCGTACACCAGCGCTTGTCGTTGCGCGACAAGGGGCTGGATGGCAAACGCGTGCCGCATCAACTGGTGATGACGGCCACGCCGATCCCGCGAACGTTGGCGATGTCGGCCTACGCCGACCTGGATGTTTCTGTGATCGATGAAATGCCGCCGGGGCGAACGCCGGTCACCACGGTGGCGCTGCCCGGTACGCGTCGCGACGATGTGGTGGAACGAATCCGACTGGCCTGTGCGCAAGGTCGCCAGGTCTACTGGGTGTGCACGCTGATCGACGAGAGCGAAGCCGGCGATGGCCCCGGGCAGGGCGTGCGCATCGAAGCCCAAGCCGCCCAGACCACTTACGAGGCGCTCACCCTGGCATTGCCGGGACTGCGGGTCGCGTTGCTGCACGGGCGCATGAAGCCAACGGAGAAGCAATCGGTGATGGCCAGCTTCAAGGCAGGGCAGATCCAGTTGCTGGTCGCTACCACGGTGATCGAAGTGGGTGTGGACGTGCCGAACGCCAGCCTGATGGTCATCGAGAATGCCGAGCGACTCGGCCTGGCCCAACTGCACCAGCTGCGCGGGCGGGTGGGCCGCGGCGCCGAGGCATCCAGTTGCGTGCTGATGTACAAGCCACCCTTGTCGATGCTCGCCCGGCAGAGGCTGGAAGTGATGCGGCAGACCACGGACGGCTTCGTCATTGCCGAGAAGGACCTGGAGCTTCGCGGCCCGGGCGAGTTGCTGGGCACGCGGCAGACCGGCCTGGCTGGGTTCCGCGTGGCTGACCTGATGCGCGACGCGCACCTGCTGCCGGCTGTCCAGCAGGTCGCTGAGACGCTGTCCACGGGTGCGCCGGAGCTGGCTGGGCAGGTGGTGGCGCGCTGGATCGGGAGTGCGGTGCGGTTTGCGGGGGCTTGAGGGGGACTTGCTTCACGTCGCCCGAAACCGCTAAAATGGGGGTCTTTCCCGAATCACCGTGGACCTTCCTGTGAAAGCCGATATCCATCCCAAGTACCATGACGTCGTCTTCCAGGACGTTACCTCCGATTTCATCATCCTCACGCGCTCCACGCTGTCCAGCAAAGAGACGATCAAGTGGGAAGATGGCAAGGAATATCCGCTGGTGAAGGTTGAAGTCTCTTCGGCTTCGCACCCCTTCTACACTGGCAAGCAGAAGTTGATGGACACCAGCGGTCGCGTGGACAAGTTCCGCAAGCGCTACGGCGCCGCCAAGCCCGCAACCGAATAAGCGCTCGGCTCGTCGCCGACCAACCCGCTGACAAGCAAATCCCGACAACGGCCGCCCTGCGGCCGTTGTCGTTTTCGTGCGGGCATGCACTGCCTTGCACAAATCCCGTATGCGATACTTGGCCCTTGGCCAAAATATCGTTTCCAAGGAGCCTGTCGTGTCTGACAACCCGAGCGTGATTCTCAACGCGGGCGACAAATCCGTCGAACTTCCCGTGCACACCGGTACCCTGGGCCCGCCCTGTATCGACATTGGCAAGTTGTACAAGGAAACCGGCAGCTTCACCTACGACCCGGGCTTCATGTCCACGGCCAGTTGCCGCAGTGCCATCACCTACATCGATGGCGACGCCGGCGTGCTTATGTACCGCGGCTATCCCATTGAACAACTCGCGAAGCAGTCGAACTTCCTGGAAGTCAGCTACCTGCTGATGCACGGCGAGCTGCCGAATACCGACCAGTTTGGCAAGTTCGAGCACGAAGTCACCCACCACACGATGATGCACGAGGCGTTCCGGACCTTCCTGTACGGGTTCCGCCACGACGCGCACCCGATGGCGATGATGACCGGCATGCTCGGTTCGCTGGCCGCTTTCTACCACGGCGACCTCGACCTGGAAGATCCCGGGCAGCGTCGCCTCGCGGCGATTCGCCTGCTGGCGAAGGTCCCGACCATCGCCGCCGCCTGCCATCGTTATTCGATTGGCTGGCCGATCCGTTATCCGCGCAACAACCTCGAATACGTCGAGCGCTTCCTGCACATGATGTTCGAGGTGCCGAGCGAGCCGTTGGTAATGAAGCCGGTGGCTGCGCGCGCACTCGACCTGCTGTTCATCCTGCACGCCGACCACGAACAGAACGCCTCCACGTCCACGGTGCGCCTGGTCGGTTCCACCGGCGCCAATCCGTACGCCTGCGTGGCAGCGGGCGTGGCGGCGCTGTGGGGCCCCGCGCATGGGGGCGCCAACGAGGCCGTGCTCGACATGCTGGCCGGAATCGGTCGTCCGGAAGACGTCGCCAAGGCAGTGGATCGCGCCAAGGACAAGAACTCCGGCTTCCGCCTGATGGGCTTCGGCCACCGCGTGTACAAGAACTTCGATCCGCGCGCGACCATCATCCGCGAGATGACCCACGAAGTGCTGGCCGAGCTCGGCGTCAACGACCCGATGCTTGAAGTGGCGCTGAAGCTCGAAGAGGCTGCGCTGAAGGACGAGTATTTCATCGCCCGCAAGCTGTACCCGAACGTCGACTTCTATTCCGGCATCATTTACAAGGCGCTGGGCATCCCGCGCGAAATGTTCACCGTCATGTTCGCGATCGCGCGCACTGCGGGCTGGGTTTCGCACTGGCTCGAACAGCAGACCGATCCGGAAAACAAGATCGGCCGCCCGCGCCAGATC
>JBBRXD010000147.1:0-6014 GCA_038248775.1 Lysobacterales bacterium
AAGGCCTTCTTGCCGGCAGCGACAAAGGCGACTTCCTTGGAATCGACGGTGTGGTACTTGCCGTCGTACACCGTTACCCGGACGTCTTGCAGCGGATAGCCCGCGACCGCGCCACCGTGCAGCACCTGGCGGACGCCTTTTTCGACGGCCGGAATGAATTGACCGGGAATGGTGCCGCCTTTCACCGCGTCCACGAACTCGAAGCCCTTGCCTCGAGCCAGCGGATCGACCTTCAGGAAAACCTCGCCGAATTGACCCGCACCGCCGGTCTGCTTCTTGTGCCGGTAGTGGCCTTCAGCGTGGGCCCCGATAGTCTCGCGATAGGCGATGCGCGGCGGTCGCGCGTGCACGTCCACGCCATAGCGATCCTTCATGCGCTCGATCATTACCCGCAAGTGCAACTCGCCCAGGCCGCGCACCACGGTCTCGTTCAATTCCGGATTGTGTTCGACGCTGAAACCCGGGTCTTCTTCGGCGAGTTTGTGCAAGGCGACGGCCAGTTTCTGTTCCTGGCCGCGTGTGGCGGCCTCGATGGCCAGGCCGAACATCGGCTTGGGAAATTCGATGGGTGCCAGGTGGATCTGGTCGTCTTCGTGCGAGTCGTGCAACACCGCATCGAAATGGATTTCCTCGACCTTGGCCACGGCGGCGATGTCGCCAGGAATGGCCTGGTCAATCTCGACGTGGTCCTTGCCGCGCAGCTTGAACAGATGACCCACCTTGAACGGCTTGCGGCCGTCATCGATGTACAACTGGGTATCGCGCTTGAGCGTGCCCTGGAAGACGCGGAAAACACTGAGCTTGCCGACGAAGGGGTCGTTGACGATCTTGAATACATCGGCGATGACATGCGCCTTGGGATCGGCTTGCAGCACGATATCCTGCACTTCGCCGCCGGCGCCCTTGCGAAACATCGGTGGATTGCCTTCGATCGGGCTGGGGAATAATTTTTCGGCCAGGTCCAGCAGTTCCTTGACGCCGGCCCCAGTGCGCGCGGAAACAAAACAGATCGGCACCAGGTGGCCCTCGCGCAGGCATTGTTCGAAGGCGTCGTGCAGCTCCTGTCCGGACAATCCCTGCTCGCCTTCCTCGAGGTAGCGGCCCATCAGCGTTTCGTTGATCTCCACCACCTGGTCAATGATGCGCTGGTGCGCCGCGGCGACATCCTCGACGTCGCTCGATCCGCTGGGGTTGAAGAAGCAATCGACTACCGAGGCGCCGTTGTTGGCGGGCAGGTTGATCGGCAGGCATTCGGGGCCGAAGGCATCGCGCAGTTGGCCGATCAGCGCGGCAAGCTTGCCCGGTTCGGCATCGATGCGATTGACCACCAGCACCCGGCACAGGTTGCGCGACTTGGCGGTATCCATCATTCGGCGCGTGCCGTATTCGACGCCGTGGCTGGCGTTGACCACCACGCAAACAGTTTCGACCGCTGAAAACGCCGACAGGGTGGGGCCGCGGAAATCAGGAAACCCCGGCGTGTCGATCAGGTTGACGTGGATGCCACCATGGTCGGTGGAGGCGATGGCGGTGTTGAGCGAATACTGCCGGGCCTTTTCCATCGGATCAAAATCCGACACGGTACTGCCGCGTTCAATACTCCCCGCCGAGGGTATTGCTCCGCCGGCATGCAGAAGGGCTTCGAATAGCGTCGTCTTGCCAGCGCCCGAGTGCCCCGCCAAAGCCACATTCCGAATCTGCGAAGTGCCGTAAGCCATACCACCCCTCCTTACTCATCCAGGAGCAATTCCATGTGGGAGCGGCCTCGGCCGCGAACCGCAGTCCACCGTGGGAGCGGCCTCGGCCGCGAATCTCTCCCCTAACCTCCCACCGCTGAAGCCCCCGGTCAACCACCCTTGCCACCCCCCCACCACACGGCATAATGGTGCCCCGCACCATCCAACCAAAGGGCTCCCCCATGGCCTTCAAACGCTACGCAACCGCACACTGGCAAGGCGACCTGAAATCCGGCAAGGGCGCCATGAGCACCCCGCAAAGCGGCCTGTTCACCGACCAGAATTACTCCTTCAACACCCGCTTCGGCGAGGAGAAGGGCACCAACCCCGAAGAGCTGCTGGCCGCCGCGCATGCAGGCTGCTTCAGCATGGCGCTGGGCTTTATCCTGGGCAACGCCGGTCATGTGGCGACCCGCATCGATACCCGCGCGGAAGTGCTGATGGAGACCGGGGAAGCCGGCCCGAGCGCCGTGGGCGTGAACCTGGTCGTGTCGGCGACCGTGCCGGGCCTGGATGCCGCCGGATTTGCCGCGATTGCCGATAATGCCAAGAAAAACTGCGTGATTTCGCG
Source organism: Lysobacterales bacterium (assembly GCA_038248775.1). GTDB lineage: Bacteria > Pseudomonadota > Gammaproteobacteria > Xanthomonadales > Xanthomonadaceae > Arenimonas. The sequence goes on from JBBRXD010000147.1 coordinate 2,308, forward strand.
GGCCCTGGGGATTCCGGTAAGCATGGAAGCGACCTTGCTTGGCTGAACAAAACCGGCCGATGGCTGAACAAGGTTCAGGAAGCCAATGCAATTAAGGCTGCGGTTAGCCGGACTTTCGTAAGGTTTGCCTGCGCCAATTCCGGCGACTGGAGTCTTCCTAATGAAACGTATCGCTGTAAGTGCTCTCGCCTTGGCCATTTCCGCCGTCGCTATTGGCGCCGCGGGTGCCCAGGACTACGGCCGGGGTTACGACTCCCGCTATGACAATAACAGCCGCACCCAGCGCACCGACGTGGCAACGGTGCTCAGCACGCAGCCGATCTACGACCGCTATGCTGCGCAGGGTTACCAGCGCCAGGAATGCTGGGACGAGAGCAGCAACGCCTATAACGACGGTTACTACCGCGACAGCAACGGCCGCCTCTATCGCAGTGGCACGGACAGCAACGCCAACGGCACGCTGATCGGCGCATTGATTGGTGGCGCACTGGGCAACCAGGCTGGCAAGGGCGACGGCCGCAAGGCTGCCACCATTGGCGGCGCGGTGATTGGCGGCGTGATCGGCAACCAGGTCGACCGCAACAACAATGCCGGCGACTACAACAATGGCGGCAACTACGACCAGTACCGCGACAACTCGGGCACCACCCGTCGTTGCCGCACGGTTACCGACTACAACAACAACAACCGTCAGGTCGAAGGCTACACCGTGACCTATCGTTACGCTGGCCAGACCTACACGGGTTACACCAACCGTCGTCCGGGTCGCACCATGCGCGTCGTGGTTGACGTGCGTCCGGCCGATAGCAGTGGTTACTACAACCGCTGAGTTACCGGTAATTGCAAAGTTGAACTGCAAGGGGCCCGAAAGGGCCCCTTCTTGTAGGAGCGGCCTCGGCCGCGATCTGTAGGAGCGGCCTCGGCCGCGATCTCCTACCAATAAAGGCCCCCTTGCACCACGCTGTGGCATTCACCTCCGACCCACACATGGCCCTGCGCATCAATGTCGAGTTGCAGGCACGCATCGCGTGACATCTCGCGCCCCTGGCTGACGCGATAGCTGCGCCCCAGGCCTTCCAGCGCACCAGCCTCATCCAGGAACGCGGCGATGGCGGCGTTGGCAGCCCCCGACGCCGGGTCTTCGCGAAGACCCACACCCAACGGAAAGGCGCGCACCACCAGGCCGAACTCCTGTCCCTTGCACCTGGCGAAAACGCACAAGCCCAGGCTGTCTGTCGCTGCGGCCAATGCGGCAATCGCGTTGCTGTCGGGCTGCATGCCGCGCACCTCGCTTTCGCTCGCCAGTTCGGCCAGCCACCATCGCCGTCCGCCTTCCACCAGCGCGGGTGGAAGCTGGGCAAGCCTGCAACCGTGCAATGATTTCCAGAGTGCGCCGTCTTCATCGCCCGCATAGCGCACGATGCGCGAACGCGGCACCCGCACTGAAAGATTCTGCCTGGCCGATTCGTGCCTGGCAGATTCGTGCGTGCCCGATTCGTGCGTGACGCGGATCGGCAAGATGCCAGCCTGGCATTCCTGGCGCAGCACGCCCGACGCTGGAAGCTTGGCCAGGCCCGCCTTCAGTGCCGCATGCGCACTGCCGATACTCGGATGGCCGGCGAAGGCGATCTCCTGGCGCGTGGTGAAGATACGCACCCGATAGTCGGCGTCAGCTGTTGTCGGTGGCAGCAGGAAGGTGGTCTCGGCCAGATTCATCCAGCTGGCGATGGCCTGCATCGTCTCGGTGGACAGGCCTTCGCACGCATGCACGACGGCCAGCGGATTGCCCAGGCCAGGTCGCGGGGAAAACACATCGACCTGGGAAAAACCCCGCACTCCGGAAGCGTTCACCAGGCGAGGCTTCCTTCAACGACGGACTGCGTGCGTCCGCCAATCCAGACATGGCCGTCGTCATCAACTTCGACCCGCACGAATCCATCGCGCCCGACCTCGCGACCCTGGCTGGCCAGGTAATGGCGAGTGGGCAGGCTGACGTTGTGCAGCAGCCATGCGGCAATGGCCGCGTTGGCGCTGCCGGTGACCGGGTCTTCAGGGATGCCATCGGCTGGGCAGAATGCGCGGACCGCCAGTTGCCAGGGGTTGCCCTCGCAAAACGCGAACACGGCCAGTCCCACTGAATCGCTGCCCAGGTTCAGCAGGGAAATGGCGGCGAAGTCTGGTTGCATCATGCGAACAGCAGCTTCGTCGGCCAGCTCCACCACCCACCAGTGCGGACCATTGTCCATCAGCGCAGCAGGCAGCTTGCCGCGCGCCAACCCGGCAAGCGCCGCATCGAGCAAGCCCAGCTTGTCGTCCGCGGGCACGCGGGTTGCGTCGGGGGCACGGACAAAAATCGCTCGTTCCGGGCCTTCACCATCGACGCGCATCGGCAGCAGGCCGGCGACACATTCCTGCACCAGGCGGCCGTCGCGCACGATGGCAAGGCCCGAATCGATGGCGGCATGGGCGCTGCCAATGCTGGGATGGCCGGCAAACGGCAGCTCCTGGCGCGGGGTGAAAATGCGCACGCGATAGCTTGCACGCGGGTCGGTCGGCGGCTGCAGGAAGGTGGTTTCCGACAGATTGGTCCAGTTGGCGAAGGCTTGCATCGACGCATCGTCGATACCGTCGCTGTCGAGCACCACCGCCAGGGGATTGCCGGCGCCGGGCCGATCGGCAAAAACATCGAGTTGGACAAATCGTCGTGGCGTGGACATCGTTTATCATTCCAAGGATGTGCACCGGCAAGTTCTGGCCGGATCGTGCCCCCGAATCATACCTTTGCCGTGAGTCCCGCTACTGCCATGACTGCCCTTGCTAGCACGGATGACTGGATCGTCCTGAAGTTTGGCGGCACCAGTGTCTCCCGTCGCCATCGCTGGGACATCATCGGCACGCTGATGCGCGAGCGGGTGCGCGATGAACAATGCCGGGTGCTGGTCGTGGTGTCGGCCTTGTCGGGCATCACCAATGAATTGCAGGCGATCATCGACCAGCGCGGCGATGCCAATGCCGTGCGGTCGCGGGTCGAGGGGATTGCCCAACGGCACCTCGACTTCTGCGTCGAGCTCGGCCTGGACGCGAGCGTCCTGGATGAAAGGCTGCGTGGACTTGCCGCGCTTGCGCACGACCTGCGCCGCGACGGCGACGATCTGGGTTGGGCGGCGGAAGTGCTGGCCCAGGGCGAGTTGTTGTCATCCACCCTGGGCGTTGCCTACCTGGCCTCGCAGGGCATGCCGGTGGAATGGCTTGATGCCCGCGACTGGTTGCAGGCGCAGTCGCTGCCGAACCAGAACCAATGGTCGCAACGACTGTCGGTGTCTTGCCGCTACCAGGGCGACCCGACGCTGCGCGCGCGATTCTCCAACAATGCCCGGTTGCTGATCACCCAGGGTTTCATCGCCCGTAGCGAAGACGGCGGCACCGCGATCCTGGGACGCGGTGGCTCGGACACCTCGGCTGCCTACTTCGGCGCGTTGCTGCAGGCGCGACGCGTCGAAATCTGGACCGACGTGCCGGGCATGTTCAGCGCCAATCCGCGCCAGGTACCCGATGCCCGCTTGTTGTCGCGGCTTGATTACGAGGAAGCGCAGGAAATCGCCAGTACCGGCGCCAAGGTATTGCATCCGCGTTGCATCCACCCCTGTCGCGAAGCGCGCGTGCCGATCTGGATCCGCGATACCGAACGTCCGCACATGGCCGGCACG
>JBBRXD010000148.1:0-5985 GCA_038248775.1 Lysobacterales bacterium
CCACGGACTCATCGTCCTTCAGTTCGTCTTCCATTATCCCAACCGGCTCGGCAATAGGTGCAGTCTCGAGTTCCGGCAGCCACGCCACGTTCGACTCGGGCTCCACGGACATCAGCGGGACTTCGTCGCGAACGCTCACGGGGCTAGCCGGCAAGGGCTCGATTGTCGTCGCAACGACCGGCTGCACGGGAACTTGCTCGACGGGCAGGGCATACACCTCGTTTACCGAGGGGGTACTCAATGGCGCCACAACTTCAGCCACAACTTCGACAGCTTGCACCGGAGCGACTTCAGGCTGCGCTGGGGCAACTGCTTCGGTCATCGGCAGGTCGTCGAAGTCGGACTCGGCGGAAGTGACGGTGAAGCTCGATACCAGCATCGGCGCACTCGAGGTGACAGGATTGGTGCTCGATGTCTCGAACGACTCCTCGCCCTCAGCTTCTTCCTCGTCATCGAATTCGATTTCCGACTGGGAGCCACCGCTGTCTTCCGTGCCCGTAACTTCGCCGGCAACGGTTCCGTCCTGGCGGCGGCGACGACGGCCACCGCGACGACCGCGACGACGACGTCCACCTTCGCCGGCTGCAGCCTCGGTGCCCGCAGGCGCAGTCGGACTGCCATCAGCAGACACCACGGCTTCGGCAGACGCCGATTCAGCGCCAGCTTCGACCTTAGCGCCGGAAACTTCGCCGCCGGTCTCTTCAGCCTGCGCAGCCAAGCGGGCCTCGCGGGCGGCGCGGCGTTCGGCCTCGCGCTTGATGTTTTCCTGGCGTTGCAATTCGCGACGCTCGGTTTCCTTCTTCTGCTGCTCGAGGCTACGTTGCTCATCGAGGAGCTTTTGTTCCTCGTTTCGTTCCGGGCGCGGTTCGCCGCGCGGCTGGCCCTTCGTTGCCGGGGCTTCTGCGGACTTGGCCGGCGTTTGCTGTGGCTTGCCCGCCGCCTGCTGGCGGCTACCGCCACCTGCGGAACGCGAACCTTGTTGTTGTCCACCACGACCCCCACGACGAGCGTCATTACCACGCGAGCCACCACGGTCGCCGCGATCACGGTCGCCGCGATCACTACGCTCTGCGCGATCACTGCGTGGGCGGTCTGCCGGAGTCGGCGCCGCACGGGTCGAGGAAGAGAACAGGGACTTGAGCCACGCGATGAAACCGCCGGAAGCAGGCGCAGCCACGGCGCGAACAGGTGCGTCGATGACAGCTACCGCCTCTTCGCGGAATTCGCGAGTAGGCGCAGGCTGGGACGGCGTGACGTGGGTAACGGCAGGCAGGTCGGGCACGTTCATTTGTGCCTTGGTCAACGCATGCACTTCAAGCTTGCGCGGCGAGGTGCGGTGATAGCTGGGCTTGGCAACTTCTTCGCCGGTCTCGCCGTCACGCAGGCGGCTGACGTTGAAATGCGGCGTTTCCAGTTGGTCATCGGCAACCACGATGATCGGCGCTTCGTGGCGGGTCTCGATTTCGACCAGCGCGCGGCGCTTTTCATTCAACAGGTAGTTGGCGATTTCTGGCGGCGCCTGGATCAGCACTTGCGCGGTGTTGTCCTTCATCGCGTGTTCTTCCGCCAGGCGGATGATCGACAGCGACAGGGACTCGACGCTGCGCATGCGGCCGTGGCCATCGCAACGTGGGCAGACGATCTGGCTGGACTCACCCAGGCTCGGACGCAGGCGCTGGCGCGAAAGTTCCAGCAGGCCGAAGCGCGAGATCTTGCCGATCTGGACGCGGGCGCGATCCTGCTTCAAGGCATGCTGCAAACGGTCTTCGACCGCGCGCTGGTGCTTGCCCGAACCCATGTCAATGAAGTCGATTACCACCAAGCCGCCCAAGTCACGCAGGCGCATCTGGCGAGCTACTTCTTCGGCCGCTTCCAGGTTGGTGTTGTAGGCTGTCTCTTCGATGTCGCTGCCCTTGGTGGCGCGCGAGGAGTTGACGTCGATGGCGGTCAGCGCTTCGGTCTGGTCAACCACGATCGAGCCGCCCGAGGGCAGGCGAATCTGGCGTTCATACGCATTCTCGATCTGCGATTCGATCTGGAAGCGGTTGAACAGCGGGATGTCGTCGCTGTACATCTTGAGTTTGCGCAGGTTCTGCGGCATCACCGACTGAATGAAGTCCCTTGCCTGCTGGTACATCAGGTCGGTATCGACCAGGATTTCGCCGACGTCAGCGCGCAGGTAATCACGCAAGGCGCGGATGATCAGGCTCGATTCCTGGTAGATCAGGAAGCTTGCCGGCTTCGACAGTGCCGCATCGGTGATCGACCTCCAGACGTGCAACAGGTAATCGAGATCCCATTGCAGTTCTTCGGCATCGCGACCCACGCCGGCGGTCCGGATGATCACGCCCATGTCGTCGGGGATGGACAGTGCGTCCAGGGCTTCTTTCAGGGCGGCGCGGTCATCGCCTTCAATCCGGCGCGAGACGCCGCCGGCGGTCGGGCTGTTGGGCATCAGCACCATGTAACGGCCGGCCAGCGAAATGAACGTGGTCAGGGCAGCGCCCTTGTTGCCGCGTTCTTCCTTGTCCACCTGTACGACCACTTCCTGGCCTTCGCGCAGGATTTCCTTCATGCCGGCCTTGTTGGGGTCGACGCCGGGAACGAAGTAGTCGCGGGAGATTTCCTTCAGCGGCAGGAAGCCGTGGCGTTCAGCGCCGTAATCGACGAACGCGGCTTCCAGGGAAGGTTCGAGCCGGACGATCCGGCCTTTGTAGATGTTGGACTTTTTCTGCTCTTTCGAGGGTTGTTCGATATCGATGTCGTAAAGGGTCTGGCCATCGACAATGGCCACGCGCAGCTCTTCTGCCTGCGTGGCGTTGATCAACATACGCTTCATGGTGGATTCCTCACGCGCTCAACCGCGAGGAACGCCGGTGGTCCACGGCCATGTCATCAACCTGAAGCGCAGGCGCATTCAGGCTTGGCAGGAACTTCCAGCGCTACAAAAACCGGGATCACCGACCCACGGGAGCGCTTGATTGTTTGTTTCATTTAAGGGCCCGAAGGACGCCTAGCGTCTTTCGGTATGGCACGTGTTGTAGGCACGAGGCGATATCCGTCTGCCTTCGAGACCGGCTAACATGGTCACCCCCGTGGGGTGTGGTAGCGGCCTGTCGGGATTCTCCATTCGCAGGCTTTCGGCCGACGAACGAGGGAAATCAGGACGTTATCTCGCAAATCGAGTGTATCAGTGGAGCGCCCATGGCGGCAATCGAAGTCTCAGGGGGCGTGAAACAGGTGCTCGTGCCCGAGGATCGGGACGGTCAACGGCTCGACAATTTCCTGTTGGGGCAGCTCAAGGGAGCCCCGCGCAGCCTCATTTACAAGCTGGTTCGCAGTGGCCAGGTGCGGATCAACGGCAAGCGGGCCAAGCCCGATTCCCGCGTCTCTGGCGGTGATGAGATCAGGATTCCACCGGTCCGTCTGGAGGAGTCGGGCGAACCGCGCACGCCACCCAAGTCGATGCTCGAGCGACTGGCCGCCAGCATCATTTTTGAAGACAAGGCGCTGCTGGCACTGAGCAAGCCAAGCGGCATCGCCGCGCACGGCGGCAGTGGCGTCAGCTTCGGCGTAATCGAAGGCTTGCGCGCGCTGCGGCCTGGCGAACCGTTGGAACTGGTGCACCGGCTCGATCGCGACACATCTGGCGTACTCGTAATCGCGAAGAAGCGTTCGGCCTTGCTGGAACTGCAAGCCCTGATGCGCGAGGGCGACGATGAGGAAGCACCCAACAAGCGCTACCTGACGCTTCTGGTCGGACGCATGCCGCAAGGCACGATGACCGTGGAAGCGCCATTGCTGCGGTCGGTCATGCAGGGCGGCGAACGCATGGTGCGCGTGGACCCCTCGGGCAAGGCGTCCACCAGCCACTTCAAGTTGATCGAACGGCGCGGCGGACACAGCTTTTGCGAAGTGCACATCGAAACTGGCCGCACGCACCAGATACGCGTGCATGCCGCGCACATCGGCCATCCCGTCGCCGGCGACGAAAAATACGGCGACCGCGAGGCCAACAAGCGCCTGTCGGAACAAGCCGGCCTGAAACGCCTGTTCCTGCACGCCTCCTCAATGGCCTTCGAATTGGGCCAGGGCCGCGACAAGCACCCCTACCTGATCAGCGCGCCCTTGGCCGACGACCTTCGCAACGTGCTCGACCGGCTGTCATAGCCAAGGGCCTCTGGCCTCATAGCCAACGCTCACTGGCGCCGGGGGACGGGTCCGCCCTGGTCGCCCCGGCGTAGCCGCTCCCTGCGGACTCAGGGTCGACCGGCCGGCCATCCCTGGCCGGCCTCCTGTGCGAACCCCACCCTCGGTGCCGCCCAGCCTCGCCCTGGAAATTTCGCACGACCAAAATCGTCAGACGCCCAGCAACTTCGTGAGTTTGGCCTGCCCACCCGAAAATCGCGTTGAGGCTTCCCCATCCATTAGTGCCGATTCCCCGAGCGATGCTGAAGGGCGACGGGAAGGGGAGTCGCACGGGAGGTTGGCCATGGATGGCCAACCGGTCGACTCTGAGTCCGCAGGAGCGGCTACGCCGAGTCGACCAGGGCGGCTCCCCTTCCCGGCGACATTCAGCATCGAAACCTGAAAATTCTGGGCCTCTAAAGTTGCAGTAGCTCGGCCTTGGCAGCGCAGATGAAGTCGTTCAGGCTGAGCCCGCCCACGTCATGCGTGGAATAGCGGACTTCGACCCGGTTGTAATGCACACCCAGGTCCGGATGGTGGTCTTCGCGATGGGCGACGAAGGCAAGGGCGTTCACAAAGGCCATGGTGCGATAGTAGTCATCGAATGTGAATGACTTGGCGATGGCCTGGCCGTTTTCGACCAGCGCCCAGCCGGGCAGGACATTCAGAAAAGCCTGGGCCTCTCCACTCGCAAGGCGGTGGCTGGGACCGCGCAGCGGAACGCAGTGGCGTGAAGAGAGTTCAGTAATCTGGGGCATGGCGATCCTCACTATTTGGCATGGGCCTGACGCGAGTAGAATACTCCCATGATCGATATCTCCGAATCCGCACAGACTTACTTTCGACACCTTTTGCAGTCGCAGGGCGGCGACGCCGTCGGTATCCGTGTCAGCGCGATGCATGCCGGCACGCCAAAGGCTGACGCCCGCCTCGAATTCTGCGAAACCGGCGACCTGCTGGGCGACGAATGGTCGCTGGAATGCGAAGGCTTCACCCTGTACGTCGATGCACCCAGCGTTCGCTATCTGGACGGCGCGCAGATGGACTACGTGACCCAGGCGACGGGTGGGCAGTTGACTATACGAGCGCCGCGCATCAAGGGCGACGTTCCCGATAGCGACGCTTCCATCGCGGAGCGGGTGCAGTACCTGATCGATTCGGAGATCAATCCGATGCTGGCCTCGCACAAGGGACAGGTGTCCCTGGTCGAGGTCACCGCCGACGGTGTGGTCAGGTTGCAATTTGGCGGAGGTTGCCATGGTTGTGGAATGGTGGACGTCACCCTGAAACAGGGCATAGAAAAGACCCTGCGCGAGCGCATTCCCGAAATTACGGGCGTGCGCGACGCGACCGACCACGCCACGGGCGCGGCGCCGTACATACCGCGCTGAACTTTCTTCACAGGGCGCGCACTAAGGCTGGCATCGGCCAGGGCGCAGCACATCGATGAATCAGACAACCGATGACCATGCCGGCATCGGACCGGATCCGGACTGGCGACCAAAATCGCTGCGCGCTCCGTCCCCGGCATGGCCGCCTCGGCACCTGCGTGCCTCCATCCTCGCCGGCGTAGTGATCGCGCATTGGCTGGTGCTGGCTTGGTGGCTTCCTAAACTGGCCACGCCCCGCCACGCGAGCGAGGACCAGACTGCAATCGGGGTGGAGTTCATCAGCGATCCGCCGCCGGTAGCGACGCAGCCCGAGATCGAAGTCCGATCGGTCTCCCGGGTCCCGCCCCCGACATCGGCAAGGCCCGTTCGCAAGCGTCCGCGCATTCAATCGGATACGCCCTTGCAG
>JBBRXD010000149.1:0-5958 GCA_038248775.1 Lysobacterales bacterium
GGATTGAGCGCAGCCTGCATTTCCTTGAGCACCCACGGATGGCAGCGGATCGCGCCCTGGCCGAAGATCATCAGGCTGCGGGTCATGATGTTGGCGCCTTCCACCGTGATGGAAATTGGCGCGGCCTGCCAGCCGCGGCCGAGGTAATTCTTCGGGCCCAGCATGACGCCCTTGCCGCCATGGATGTCCATCGCATCGCTCGCCACTTCGCGCGCCATCTCGGTGCAGTGGTACTTCGCGATCGCGGAGGGCACGGCGGGCTTTTCGCCGCGATCCACCGCAGCGGCGGTCGCCTGCGACAGCGCGCTCATCGCATAGGTATTGCCAGCGATGCGCGCCAGCGCTTCTTCCACGCCTTCGAAGCGGCCGATCGACAAGCCGAACTGCTTGCGGATTCGCGCGTACGCGCCGGTAACGACGGCCGCCAGCTTCGATGCGCCGCTGGCCGTGGAGGGCAGGGTGATGGAACGGCCGATCGACAGGCTTTCGACCAGCATGCGCCAGCCGTGGCCGATATAGTCTTCGCCACCGATCAACTGCGACAGGGGAATGAACACATCCTTGCCGTCGATCGGGCCGTTCTGGAACGGACAGTTCAGTGGGAAGTGGCGGCGTCCGATGTCCATGCCGGGTGTGTTGCGCGGTACCAGCGCCAGGGTGATGCCGCGATCCTTCTGGTCGCCGAGTAGGCCATCGGGATCATACAAGCGAAACGCAATACCGATGATCGTCGCTACCGGCGCCAGGGTGATGTAGCGCTTCTCGAAATTCATGCGCACGCCAACCACGCGCGCGCCATTCCAGTCGCCCTCGCAGACGATGCCGTAATCGGGAATGGAGGTCGCGTCGGAACCCGCGGTCGGGCCGGTCAGGGCGAAGCAGGGAATCTCGCGGCCGTCGGCCAGGCGCGGCAGGTAGAAGTTCTTCTGTTCCTCGGTACCGTAGTGGGCGAGCAACTCACCCGGGCCGAGCGAATTGGGTACGCCGACGGTCGAGCTGAGCGTGGCCGACACGGAGGCCAGCTTCATGATGACGCGCGAGTGGGCAAAGGCCGAAAAACCCAGGCCACCGTATTCCTTGGCGATGACCATGCCGAAGAATTTGTGCTTCTTCAGGAAGTCCCAGATCTCAGGCGCGAGGTCGGCGCGCACATGCGTGGTTTCCCAATCATTGGTCATCCGGCAGACGTCTTCCACCGGGCCGTCGATGAAGGCCTGTTCTTCCGCAGTGAGTTGCGGGCGCGGCTGCGACAGCAGCATGTCCCAGCGCGGGCGGCCCGAAAACAGCTCGCCTTCGAAACCGACGGTGCCAGCTTCCAGCGCGACCTTTTCGGTTTCCGACAGCGGCGGCAGGATCTTGCTGTAGAACTTGAGCAGCGGTGCGGTGACGAAACGCTGGCGGAACGGTGTGACCAGGATCGGAAGCGTAGCCAGCGCGAGCAAGAAGCCGGCGACCAAGGTGGCCGTCGGGTGGCTGCCGGCCAGGGCCAGCGCCACCAGCACGCTGGCGGCGAGCGCGGTGAAGACCGCCAGGGAGAACCGGTGGTAGGCCGCGATACCACCCACCAGCAGCAAGGCAAGGAACGGCAAGAGGATGCTCATCGGGAAACTCCAGGGGCAGTACGGGAGAATTGTGCGCGCAAAAATGCGAGCACGGCGTCAGTAAAAGCGTCGTTGTCATCGCCGGCCAGCATGTGCGTGGCCTCCGGCAGCCGGACGTGCGTGGCGTGGGGAACGCGCTCCAGGAAATGCGCGACGGTGTCGTCGGACACCAGGTCGCTGCGGCCGCCGCTGATCAGCAGCACGGGCACGTCGATCCTGCGCGCCTGCTCGGCGATGGTTTCCTGCAGGTGCTGGCTGTTGGGCATGAATTCCGACAGCAGTCGCGGATCCCAATGCCAGCGCAGGCGCTGCTGGTCGTCCATGTGCAGCAGCTTTGCCAGTTGCTCGTCGGATTTTCGGGCGCGGCGATGGGGCAGGTAGTCGTGGATGACGCGGGCGGCGTCGTCGTAGGACTCGAAACCATCCGGATGCGCGGTCATGAAGTCGTGGATGCGCTGCACGCCGGCTGCTTCCCAGCGCGGCGTCACGTCCACCAGCACCAGCGCACTGAAGACGCGATGCGAGGCTTGCGCCAATAAGCCGGTCAGGCCGCCCATGGATGCGCCGACCAGGATGGGCTTGGTTGGCGCTGACTCGCCGATCCCGACAGCTTTGCCACCCAACTGGATGGCTCCGGCGACTTGGTCGCCGATGAAGTCGGACACACTATAAGAGTGGCTCGCGGGATTGGATTGCGACTGGCCATGGCCGCGCATGTCCCAGGCCAGGCTGCCGAACCCGGCGCGGCCCAATCGCTCTTGCGTGCCGGCCCAGCTGTGTCGGGTCTGGCCGAAACCATGCGCCAGCGATACCTGTGGCCCGGCCATCGCCAGCCGCGAACCCGATAGCCTCAGGCCGTCGCCGGAGTAGAATTCGACAGGCTCGGCCAAGTCGTTTTTGCGCATTTTTTCCGGTATTTCCATACGCACTAGTATGGTAAGACTTTTTCGTGCTGTCAATACTATGACGTATGGTGCATGATCTATTGTCCCAGCCGTTCAGTCATGAAGTTAAACTTCACCGTATGGTCGCCATCGAAGCAAAATCCGAGAAAGCCCGGCTCAGCGCCGAAGACTGGGCCCTGGCGGCCCTGGACGTCATCGCCGAGCAGGGTCTGGCCGCTGTCGCGGTCGAGCCACTTGCCCGCCGGTTGGGGGTGACCAAGGGCAGCTTCTACTGGCACTTTCCGTCGCGCGAGGCGTTGCTGGTCGCTGCGCTGGAGCGCTGGGAAAAAACCGAGCAGGAGACCGTATTCGGCAAGATGGAAGCGGTTTCCGATCCACGCGTGCGCTTGCGCGAATTGTTCCAGATCGTCGCGCACGAGCCCAAGACGCATATCATCTATTCAGAGTTGTTGAAGGCGCTGGACCACCCCGTGGTGAAGCCCGTGCTGGGCCGTGTATCACTTCGCCGGCTCGAGTATCTCACCGCAAGTTTTCGCCAGGCGGGGCTGCCGCGGCAGGACGCGCAGAACCGCGCACGCCTCGCCTACGCGGCTTATGTAGGATTCCTACAACTGTCGCTGCAGCTCGGGCAGCCGCGCTTGCACCACGACGAATTCGAAGCCTACGTAAGCCACGTCGCATCGACCTTGATTCCTGACTGAGCGGTTAGACTCGGCGCATTGGCACGCCGCCGCGCGGCACGCCCACGATTTCCTTTTTTGGCCCCGCCAGGAGCCCGCATGTCCAGCAATCTAGATGCACTTGGCCGATGGGTTGATTCCGTCGCCGCGCTGACCAAGCCACGCCGCATCGAATGGTGCGACGGAACCGACGCTGAAAATTCCCGGTTGCTCGAATTGATGCAGGAAACGGGCGATCTCATCAGCCTCAACGACAGCACGCATCCCGACTGTTACCTGCATCGCTCGAATCCGTCCGATGTCGCGCGGGTCGAGCACCTTACCTTCGTGTGCACGTCCAAGCGCGAAGATGCCGGCCCGAACAACCATTGGATGTCGCCGGAAGAGGGCCACGCGCGCATGGATGCGTTGTACGACGGTTGCATGCGCGGCCGCACCCTGTACGTGGTGCCGTATTGCATGGGTCCGATTGATTCGCCGCTGGCACGTTGTGGCGTTGAAATCACCGACAGCCCGTACGTGGTCGCGAACATGCGCATCATGACGCGAATGGGAAGCCCCGCACTGAAGCGCATCGAGCGCGAGGGCACGTTCGTCAAGGGCCTGCATTCCATTGGCGAGCTCGATCCCGAGCGCCGCTTCATCATGCATTTCCCGGAAGAACTCAGCATCAAGAGCTACGGTTCCGGTTACGGCGGCAATGCACTGCTCGGCAAGAAATGCCACGCACTGCGCATCGCTTCCTGGCAGGCGCGCACGGAAGGCTGGCTGGCCGAGCACATGCTGATCGTCGGCATCGAAAACCCGAAGGGCGAAACCCATTACATCGCCGCCGCGTTCCCCAGCGCCTGCGGCAAGACCAACCTGGCGATGCTGATTCCGCCCGATGCCTATCGCGAAGCCGGCTGGAAAGTCTGGACGGTGGGCGACGACATCTGCTGGATGCGCCCAGGCGCCGACGGCCGTCTTTATGCGATCAATCCCGAAGCCGGGTATTTCGGCGTCGCACCCGGCACCAGCGCCAAGACCAATCCCAATGCGCTGGCCATGCTGCGCAAGGACGCGATCTTCACCAACGTGGCTGTTACCGCCGACAACCAGCCCTGGTGGGAAGGCTTGTCCGAGGGCGCGCCGGCCATTGACTGGCAGGGTCACGACTACATCAAGGGTAATGGTCCGGCCGCGCATCCCAACTCGCGCTTTACCGTGTCGGCCCGGAATTGCCCGAGTTACACCGAGCGCGCGGAAGATCCGCAGGGTGTGCCGCTGTCGGCGATTGTCTTTGGCGGCCGCCGCGAATCGCTGGTGCCGCTGGTGTTCGAGGCCCGCGACTGGGCGCATGGCGTGCTGGTCGGCGCCAGCATGGCGTCGGAAACGACAGCGGCGGCAACCGGCGCGGTGGGCGTCGTGCGTCGCGACCCGATGGCGATGAAGCCCTTCGCCGGCTACAACTTCGCCGACTACTTCAGCCACTGGCTGTCGTTCGGCGACAAGGGCGACAAGCTGCCGAAGATTTTCCACGTCAACTGGTTCCGCAAGGGCGCCGACGGCAAGTTCATGTGGCCGGGCTTCGGCGACAACCTGCGCGTGATCGAGTGGATGCTCAAGCGCGTCGAGGGCAGCGCCGATGCACTCGAGACTCCGATCGGCAACGTGCCGCGCGCATCCGACTTGAATACCGACGGCCTGGACATCGCCCCCGACGCGTTGCGGCAGCTGCTGCACGTGGACCAGGAAGGCTGGCGCCAGGAAATGGCGGCAGTTGGCGAATACCTCGAAGGCTATGGCGATCGCACGCCGTCCCGTCTGATGGAAGAGCAGCGCCGCATCGCAACGCGCCTGGGCTGACCGGGTCGCGACGCAAGGCTGGAGGGCGAAGCATGGATGCGTTCTATTGCCATCACTTCGCCTTGCCGCTGCCCGAGGGGCACAGCTTCCCGATGGCGAAATACCGCCTGCTGCACGAGCGGGTCGCCGCGCACGCCGATGCCTGGAAGATCCGCTTGTCGGAACCGCCAGCTGCCACCGACGAAGACCTGCTTCGCGTGCATTGCCCCGGCTATGTCGCGCGCATGGTGTCGGGCGAGGCGGGCAGCGATGAAATGCGCCGCATCGGGTTTCCCTGGTCCGCGCTGATGGTGGAGCGCTCGCGGCGCTCGTCGGGCGGAACCATCATGGCCTTGCGTTCGGCCATCGCTGGCGGCGGCATTGCCGCCAACCTCGCAGGCGGTACGCACCATGCCGGTTTTAATCGTGGCGGCGGCTACTGCGTGTTCAACGATTCGGTGATCGCCGCGCGGCACGTTCAAAGCCTGGGCCTGGCCGGGCGGCTGCTGGTCGTGGACCTTGACGTGCATCACGGCAATGGCACCGCCGAACTGTGCGCCGGCGATGACACCATCTATACGTTTTCGATGCACGGCGCGCGCAACTACCCGGCGAGGAAGCCTGACTCCAGCCTGGACGTTGCCTTGCCCAACGGCGTAGGCGATGCCGAATACCTCGACAGCCTGGCACGCCACCTGCCGGTCGCGATCAGGAATTCGAAGGCCGACGCGGTCATCTACCTGGCCGGCGCCGACCCGTTCATGGGTGACCGGTTGGGGCTTTTGGCCTTAACAAAAGCCGGCCTGGCCGAGCGCGACCGGCAGGTTTTCTCCCTGGTCATTGTTGCTTGTAGCTTTTTCATGGTATTTTTGGCGGTTTTGGCATTGGTGATTTTTATATAAATTGCTCCAGAAGGCATGTTAAAGATTGAATTAGTATCATTCA
>JBBRXD010000150.1:0-5939 GCA_038248775.1 Lysobacterales bacterium
AGCAGCGCCAGGAGCGAGCCTCCGCGCAGGCCGAGGCCGCCGAGCCCAAGGTCTATCGCTGGCGCGACGCCCAGGGCGTGCTGCACATCACCGACACGCCGCCCAAGGGCCGCAAGTACGAGAAGGTGGACCTGCGCGAGGACGTCAACGTCATTCCCATGTCCAGGCCGGCGCCGGCGGAAGCCGAAGCCGAAGCCGCGGCAAAGTAGCCCGCGCGGCGGGTAGCGGGCGGCGGGCCGGGCCGCTCCGGTGGGGTCGGCCGGTACAATGGCCCTCTTTGTCCAGTGAAGTCCCCCGATGCGCCTGTCACGCTTCCACCTCAACACCTCCAAGGAAACCCCCGGCGACGCCGAGATCAGCAGCCATCGGCTGATGCTGCGCGCGGGCATGATCCGCAAGCTGGCCGCCGGCCTTTACACCTGGTCGCCGCTGGGTCTGCGCGTGTTGCGCAAGGTCGAACAGGTGGTGCGCGAGGAAATGGATCGCGCCGGTGCGCTCGAGATGACCATGCCCACCGTTCAGCCACGCGAGCTCTGGGAAGAGACCGGACGCTGGGAAAAATTCGGCGGCCAGCTGCTCAAGATCAAGGATCGCAAGGAAGCCGAATACGCCTACGGCCCGACCGCCGAGGAAGTCATCACCGACTTCGCCCGGCAGGAATTGCGCAGCTACAAGCAGCTGCCCCTGAATTTCTACCAGATCCAGACGAAGTTCCGTGACGAGATCCGGCCGCGCTTCGGCGTGATGCGCGCGCGCGAATTCCTGATGAAGGATGCCTACAGTTTCCACCTCGACGCCGCGTCGATGGCCGAAACTTACCAGGCGATGTACGACGCGTACACGCGGATCTTCGAACGCCTGGGACTTACCTTCCGCGCCGTGGCAGCCGACACCGGTGCCATCGGCGGCAGCGCCTCGCACGAGTTCCACGTGCTCGCCGATTCGGGCGAAGACGCCATCGCGTTTTCCGACGGATCGCAGTATGCCGCCAACGTCGAGATGGCCGAAGCCATTGCGCCGGCCACGCCGCGCGCAGCGGCTGCGGAGCAAATGCACAAGGTGGTCACGCCCTGGCAGCGCACCTGCGAGGAAGTCGCCAAGCTGCTTGGCATCGAGCTCGCACGCACGGTCAAGTCGGTTGCACTGATGGGCGACCAAGGCTTCGTGCTAGCGCTCGTGCGCGGCGACCATATGGTCAACGAGATCAAGCTGGCGAAGCTGCCGGGTCTTGCCGACTATCGCCTGGCAACCGAAGCGGAAATCCTCGAGCACCTCGGCAGCGAGCCGGGCTTCCTCGGCCCCATCAATGCGAAAAAGCCGATCCATGTCATTACCGACCGCAGTGTCGCGGCGATGTCGGATTTCGTGGTCGGTGCGAATGAAAAAGGCTTCCACCTGGCCGGCGTCAACTGGGGCCGCGACTTGCCTGAAGCCGCGCTGGTCGCCGACATCCGCAACGTGCTGGCGGGCGATCGGTCACCGGACGGCCACGGCACGCTGACCATCGGCCGCGGCATCGAAGTCGGCCACGTCTTCCAGCTTGGCCAGAAGTATGCCGAGGCGATGGGCGCAACCGTGCTCGATGCCGAAGGCAAGGCGCAAGTCATGCACATGGGCTGCTACGGCGTCGGCGTCAGCCGTATCGTCGCCGCCGCCATCGAACAGAATTTCGACGCCAATGGCATCATCTGGCCAACGCCGATGGCACCCTGGCAGATCGTGGTCTGTGTGATCAGCGCCAAGGGCGACACGGTCGTGCCCGCCGCGGCCGTGGAGTTGTACGAACAACTCACCGCGCGCGGCATCGAAGCCTGCCTGGATGATCGCGGACTTCGCCCCGGCGCCATGTTCGCCGACCTGGAACTGATCGGCATTCCACATCGCGTGGTGGTGTCCGAACGCGGCCTCGCGGCCGGCAGTTTCGAGTACCGCGGCCGCCGCGACAGCGAGAGCCGCCAGCTCAGCCGCGACGAAGTATTCGCGCTGTTCAGCTGAGCTTCGCGCAATGGCGGTGACGATGGCCGTCGCCCTGGATTGCATACGCCCGCGCATAGTCTTGTGCAATCAACGTATTAGGCGAAGCGCGCTGCGGCATGGTCGCGCCGGGTGCACGGTTTCGGAAACAATGCACACACTAAGCGCCCGCCCGGGCGTCGCCAGGATTGTTTGCCATGCTCGAATCTTTCACCCGCGACCAGTTGCTGTCCTGTGCCCGGGGCGAGATGTTCGGACCCGAAAACGGCAAGCTGCCGCTACCCGACATGCTGATGATGGATCGCGTCACCCACATCAGCGACGAGGGCGGTGCGCATGGCAAGGGACGCATCGAGGCGGAACTCGATATCACGCCAGACCTGTGGTTTTTCCAGTGCCACTTCGTCGGCGACCCGGTCATGCCCGGCTGCCTGGGGCTGGATGCAATGTGGCAACTGGTCGGCTTCTTCCTGGTCTGGAAGCGCAATCCGGGACGCGGACGCGCCTTGGGCGTAGGCGAAGTCAAATTCGCTGGACAGGTGCTGCCGACCGCCAAACTTGTCCGCTACGAAATCGACATCAAGCGTATCGTCGAGAGAAAGCTGGTACTGGCGATTGCCGATGCGAAGATGTTCGTGGACGGTCGCGAAATCTACTCGGCCACCGACTTGCGCGTCGGCCTGTTCACTTCCACCGACTCACTTTGAATTCCTGAACCTGGGGTTGTCATGAAACGCGTCGTCATTACCGGCATGGGCCTGGTTTCCTGTCTTGGCAACGATCGCAGCAGCGTCGCTCAATCCCTGCGCGAATCGCGATCGGGCATCCGCGCCATCCCCGAATACGCCGAACTGGGCTTCCGCAGCCAGGTCGGCGGCATGCCCGACATCGACCTGGACGCGTTGATTGATCGCAAGCAGCGCCGGTTCATGGGTGATGCGTCTGCATTTGCCTACGTCAGCATGGCCGACGCGATCAAGGACGCCGGACTGTCGGCCGATGCCGTGGCGAATCCGCGCATCGGGCTTATCGCCGGCTCCGGTGGCGGCTCCTGCGCCAACCAGGTCGAAGCGGCCGATTTGTTGCGTGCCAAGGGCGTGCGCCGCGTCGGCCCGTACATGGTCACCCGAACGATGTGCTCGACGGTGTCGGCCAACCTCGCCACCGCCTTCCACATCCGCGGCCTCAACTATTCCATCTCGTCGGCCTGCGCCACGTCCGCGCATTGCATCGGCGCGGCGATGGAACAGATCCAGCTGGGCAAGCAGGACATGGTGTTCGCGGGTGGCGGCGAAGAACTGCACTGGGCGCAGACCATGCTGTTCGATGCGATGGGTGCCTTGTCATCGAAGTACAACGACACGCCAGCGCTCGCTTCGCGCGCTTACGATGCCGACCGCGATGGCTTCGTCATCTCCGGTGGCGGCGGCATGGTGGTGGTTGAATCGCTTGAACACGCGCAGTCCCGCGGCGCGCGAATCCTCGCCGAAATCGTCGGCTATGGCGCTACGTCCGATGGCGCCGACATGGTTGCACCGTCTGGAGAAGGTGCGGCGCGGTGCATGCGCCAGGCGCTCGCCACGGTCGATGGAAAGATCGATTACCTCAACACGCATGGCACCTCGACGCCGGTCGGCGACGTCGCCGAGCTGGGCGCGATGCGCGAAGTATTCGGCAGCGATGTACCTGCGTTCTCGTCCACGAAGTCCTTGTCCGGCCATTCACTGGGCGCGGCGGGCGTGCAGGAAGCGATCTACTGCCTGCTGATGATGGAGCACGGATTCATCGCCGGTTCGGCCAACATCGCCAACCTCGATCCGGCCGCCGAGGGCATGCCCATCGTCCGCGAGTCGCGCGACGCTAGTCTGGACACGGTGATGTCCAACAGCTTCGGATTCGGCGGCACCAACGCCAGCCTGGTCTTGCGCCGCTTTTCCTGAGCAAATCGGCTCGAAGGCGGCTTATTCGATCCGGGCTCTCCGGCTTCAGAGATTGCGCCGCGTCGGCACCAGCAGATTCCCGAACAGGATCCCGGCGACCAGGGCAATCAGCGCCGCCACCACGGCAAACGCGGTATCGAGCCCCAGCATCACATCGCGCTCGAACACGAAGTTGAAACTGCGGAAACCCAGTGACCCGGGCACCAGCAGGATGATGCCCGGCACGCGAATCAGCGCGCTCGGACGATTCGCGAGTTGGCCATACAGGTTTCCCACGGCCGTCATCACGATGCCCGCCAGGAACACGCCGCCGGGTAGCGCGTTCTCCATCAGGCCCGGCACGAGCTGAGCGGCGCGTGTGATTGCATAGCCCAGCCACACCGAGGCCATCACCAGCGGGAAGTCGCGGCGCGATGCCTTGAACAACACCGCGAACGCAAACGAACCGGCAAGCAAGGTCAACCATGGCATCCCGTCGGGAAGCGCGTCACCGGCATTGGGAATCGGCTGCCAGCCAAGCATGTTCACCACTTGCGCTGCGGCGACGGCGCCGAACGCCAGTTTCAACAGCGTCGTCAGCGCACCGGCGAAGCGCGCCGTGCCGGACACCAGCTGCTTGGCGGCCAGTTCCGACACCGCCGTGGTCAGCGCGAGGCCAGGCATCAGCACGATCAGCCCGGCGATGATCACGCTCTGCAACGAAAGCGGCGCAATGAAGGTGCCGACCGCGGTCGCAATCAGCGTTACCAGGAATGCCGCCACGGCTTCGTGCGCGTGGTCCAGGCGCGGCCGGCCATGGCTCGCCTCGGCCAGCACGCCGATGCCGCAGCCCAGCAACGCGGCTGTGATCAGGTCGGCCCAGCCGGTGCGTGGCAGCAGCCCGGTAATCGATGCCGAGGCTAGGCCGAAGGCCAGCACCGTCCACAGGGCGGCATGGCGGTGTCGCGGCCGGTCCAATGCGTGCATCGCGGCCAGTCCGTCGCGCGGCGGCAGGGTGCCGGACAGCACGCCTTCGGCAATCGCATCGGCGGCGGCGAGCCGACCGAGGTTTTCTTCACCGGGCTCCAGCCGGATGACGCGCGTCATCGCGTGGCCGGGGCGATCGGGATCGGGAAAACTCAGGATCATGCCGGTCGGGTTGGACCAGACATCGGCCTCCACCCGCAATCTTCGCGCCACCTGTGTGACCGCACCCTCCAGGCGCTGGGCCGAGGTTCCGTACATGTGCAGGCGGCGCGCAAGCTCGATCAGGAAGTCAACGCGCAACTGCCAGGGTGCGTGGCTCTCGCGGTCGTGCTCGGCGGCGCTCGGGCTGATTGTCGAGTCCATCGCAAAAGCATGGCATGAATCGTTGCCGCATCGGACAATGCTGGCGATGAGCCAACACGCCCGCCCGAATCCCAAGCCATGAGCACCGGCTTCGGCGAACTGTGCTCGATCCTCAGCGCCTTGTGCTGGGCAATCGGCCTGATGTTCTATCGGCAGCTGGGTGCCACCCTGCCCCCGCTGCAACTCAATTTCCTGAAAAACCTGCTGGTGCTGGGCATGTTGCTGCCCGCCATCCCCCTCCTGCACGGCTTTGACGTGCCGCAGTTCAGCGCGTGGCAGGCGTTTGCCGCGATCGCCAGTGGCGTGATTGGCATTGGCATCGCGGACACCCTGTATTTTCGCGCGCTGAACGAACTTGGCGCCGGGCGCATGGGCGTCCTGGGCAATTTCTACAGCCCGTTCGTGATCGTGCTGAGCTTCTTGTTTCTTGACGAAAGCCTGTCACCCCTGCAACTGATCGGCTTCGTGCTGGTCAGCCTGGGCGTGTGGATCGCCGCGTGGCCGCGCGCCGGGTCCGAGCCACGGCCGGCTCACGCAGTTCGTGGCTTCGGGTTCGCCATGCTGGCCATCGTGCTGATGGCCATCTCCATCATCCTGGTCAAGCGCGTGCTTGAGCAACAACCCCTGCTGTGGGTTACCGGACTGAGGATGGTCGGCGCCATCGCCGGCATGGCGGCCATCGCCTGGTTTCGCGGC
>JBBRXD010000151.1:0-5885 GCA_038248775.1 Lysobacterales bacterium
CTCGGAGGACTTCCAGCAAACTTTCTCTAAAAAGTTTTGCGATGAGCCCAGGGACTCGGACGTTTTCGCGAAAGACCTATTTGCATTGAGTGCGGATGATGACGTCGTTCAGTCGCACGTGCTCATGAATTTGGAAGGGGCCGATATTGCGGAGGTGGCGGTCCCGACTGCAAGAAAGCTTGTCAGCGAGTCTGAATCGCCGGACGCTCTGAAACGAGCTGCCCAGTTTCTCCTTTTGCAGCAGCGCGAGGACTTGCCGCAGGTGGCTCGTGTACCGTTTCCGTCATCCGTGCGCCCATCGGAACGAAGGAAAGTTCAGATGCTAGCGGTTTCTATCGCCACGTGTGAGATGCATGGAGGGTGCGGTCCAAACGGGTTGTATACCGCGATGGGCTGTGGCAACCGTTGCGCGTCGGGCAGTCCATTGTCTGACCTTTGGAAAGCTGAGAACTCACCAGATGAATTGGCATACGCGTACGCGCTTGCAGCGGAACTGCGGAAACGCGGTGCCAACTAGCAAGCTTACGCGCAGGTCGTAGGTTCGATTCCTATTTCCGGCACCAAGTCCTGAAATCGCCCCGCTCCGGCGCAGACAGCAGACTTGCCGAAAGGCCGGCAAGAATTGCGCAGCCTTCCCCAGCCTTGTTACCCGCAAATCCCCTGCTTACGCCACTCCGCGCAATGCATGTTGTACTTGGGATAGCCGTATTCTTCCTGGTACTTGTCCGGCCCGATCTTGTGCGCTGCGCATTTCTGGTCGCCGCTGATCCTGCCTTCGAATGTAATGACCAACTTGTCGGCTTTGGGGCGGAGTTTGCAGCAGACAGCGGAGGCCCCGCGCGCGGTCAGACGTTGCGGTTGCTCGATCAGATAGATGCCATCGTACTGCAGCTTGGCGCCAGATCGGCTACTGCCTTCCACCAGCGTATTGCATGAGGCGGGAATCGCATTGGAATGACGGCCCGCCCACAAGTCAGCTCGGCATCGATCGATTTCGGCGCGCGCGCGTTGCCGGCAATCGTCCGCGTTGAACTTGTTCTTGCAGCTTCCGCGACCTTCTATGGTTGCAAGGTTCATCCCCGGGTTCGGCTGGTTGTCGCTGATGTAGACATCGAGGGACGCACTACAGGAACGGGTGATGTCGGCTTTGGCAGGGACGCCGGCGAGCAGCGCCAGCGCGCACAAAGCCTGAAGGAATCGGCTGGGAAGCATGGTCATTCTCCGGTCTGGGTGGCTTGGACAATAACTTGAACGTGAACCGGCACGGCCATCGGCCATCGGCCAGAACTCACTCCACCCCAGCTACGACGAACTCCCGGATCATCAGCCGATCTGCGGTCGAGATATTCTCGAACAACACCCCGGTCAGATACCCCTCGTCGCCAATGTGCACGTGGCAAATCCGCGCCACGACGACCACATACGAAAGTTGTCCATCCGGTCCCATCGAAAACTCAAGGCTGACCAGATCGCCAATCGAGCCGATCGATTCGTCGCACCGGAGCAGCGACCCCTCCGCGCTGAGGTCGAGCAGGGTAACCCCCCGGGTCAACTTGCTGGCGATGCCAGTCGCCGAGCCGGGCAGGGAGGTCCGGATGCGGATCGAGTTACGCACCTTGCGCGCTTCCACGCTGTCTGGAAACGACAGCACTGCATAGGCGAAAGCAGGCTCGCGAAACGTGAAGTCGAAGGCCTGGATCACTTTCGAAGTAAAGTAGAAATCATATTGCCCGGTAAAGCCGCGGATGATGAAGGCCTCGCCGGCCTTCATGCCGGTCTTGATGCTGAAGGTGCCGACCGGCACCACCATCAGGCACTTGTCATCTATCACGCCCAGGAACTGCGCTTCGTAGTTGGGCGAATTCTTTTCCATGCGCTGGGTCTGCAGGAACATGCCAGCACGCAACTTCAGCGTCTTCAGACTGACCTGGTTGAATTCAGGAGCCACCGGGTTACTGGCCATCGTCCCTCCGCGCAGCGCATGGCGAACCGCGGACAAGGCCGCGCCGACGGCATTGTGCACCCTGCCGCCTGAGACAGGAATCCGTATATGCCGCAGTCGCCTGACAGCCCGCGGCGATATCAGGCGGTTTCCTGCGGCGACCCGGCCGGGCTAGCATGGCGCACTTGCCAACAGGAACCATCGTGGCCAAAGCCAAGACCGCCTATGTTTGCGCCGACTGCGGCGCCAGCTTCAATAAATGGCAAGGACAATGCAGCGAATGCGGGGCCTGGAACACCCTGTCGGAGTTCGTGGTCGAACCTGCGACGGCGGCGGGGAAGCCTGCGGTGCGCAATACCGGTTACGCCGGCGCCATCGACGCGCCGCGCATCACGCCGCTCAAGAAGGTCAGCCAGACCGCTGAAGTGCGGGTCTCCACCGGCATCGGTGAGCTCGACCGTGTGTTGGGCGGTGGCCTGGTGGAAGGCTCGGTCGTGCTGGTTGGCGGCGACCCGGGCATCGGCAAGTCCACTTTGCTGCTGCAGGCGCTGGCGGCGATGGGCAGCCGGTTTCCGGCGCTGTATGTCACCGGCGAAGAAAGCCTGTCACAGGTGGCGGGCCGCGCAATGCGGCTCGGCCTGCCGCTGGACGGGCTGGATGCATTAGCCGAAACCGGCGTGGAAAAAATCCTGGCGCTGGCGGCCGAGGCAAAGCCCCGCCTGATCGTCGCCGACTCCATCCAGACTCTGTGGTCCGAACAACTTACCGCGGCGCCAGGCTCGGTCAGCCAGGTTCGCGAATGCGCAGCGCGGCTGGTGCGCTTCGCCAAGGAAACGGGCACCAGTGTCTTCCTGGTCGGCCACGTGACCAAGGACGGCGGCATTGCCGGCCCGCGCGTGCTCGAGCACATGGTGGACGCCGTGCTTTATTTCGAAGGCGAAAGTGGCAGTCGTTTCCGCATCCTGCGTGCCTTCAAGAATCGCTTCGGCGCCGTGAATGAACTTGGTGTGTTCGCGATGTCTGACAAGGGCCTGCGCGAAGTGCCCAATCCGTCGGCCATTTTCCTTTCCGGTTCGCAGGGCCCGACGCCCGGTAGCGTGGTGATGGTGACGCGCGAAGGTACCCGCCCCTTGCTGGTTGAAGTACAGGCGCTGGTCGACCACAGCCCGCTGTCCAATCCCCGTCGCGTTACCGTCGGCCTCGAACAGAACCGGCTCGCGATGCTGCTGGCGGTGTTGCATCGGCACGGCTCGGTCGGCGTGTTCGACCAGGACGTGTTCGTCAATGTCGTGGGGGGCATTCGCGTGCAGGAAACCGCGGCCGACCTGCCAGTGCTGTTGGCCGTGCTGTCATCGCTGCGCGACCGACCGCTTGCAGAAAAGACCGTCGCCTTTGGCGAAGTGGGATTGTCGGGCGAGATCCGCCCCGTGCCCAATGGCGAGGAACGCCTGCGCGAGGCCGCGACGCATGGCTTCAAGCGAGCCATCGTGCCGCGCGCGAATGCCCCGAAAAAGGGCAAGGTCGGTGACATGGAAGTAATCGCCGTTGACCGCCTGGGCGAAGCCCTGGCCGCCAGCGAAGGCTGACTGAATGTAATAGCGGCCCTTGTGGGAGCGGCCTTTGTGGGAGCGGCCTTTGTGGGAGCGGCCTTGGCCGCGATGCTTCTGTATCAGGATGAAAAATCGCGGCCAAGGCCGCTCCCACAAAGCACAAATACCGCTCCCACAATCAGGGAGAGTGCAGCAGCATTTCCAGTACGTATTTGCTTCCGAAAAAGGCGAGCAACAGCAGCGCCATGGAGGTCAGCGTCAGCTTCACCGCGCGCGGCCCGCGCCAGCCGAATCGCCAGCGGCCGAACAGCAGCACGCCCAGCACGATCCAACTGAGCACCGACAGCACCGTCTTGTGCCACAAGTGCTGGTCCAGCAGGTTTTCCACGAACATCACGCCGGTCAACAATGCCAGCGTCAGCAGGACAAAGCTGGCCCCTAGTGAGCGGAACAGCAATTCTTCCAGTTGCACCAGGGGCGGCAACGCGCGCAGCCAGGCGTGCAACTGGCGGCGACGCAGCGCGCGTTCCTGAAACGCCAGCATCAGCGCAAGCAGTGCGGCGACGGCGAGCGTGGCGTAAGCGAGCAGCGCCAACAAGGCGTGCAGTTGCAGGCGCCAGTCGAGGGCCTGCGCCGTGCCATGGCCGGCGAATTCATAAACGACGACCAGCACGGCGGCCAGCGGATACACAACGACGCCCAGTGCCTGCATGCGTTGCGTAACTGCGGCCAGGCTACTCAGTGCCGCCATGCCCAGGGCGACCAGCGACAGTGCAGCGAAGAAGTGCAGGTCGGGACCGTGTAACTTGGACCAGCCCAGCGCATGCGTGGTCGCGTGCAGGCCAATTGCCGGCAAGGCCAGCCAGAGGGCGCGGGAAATGCGCGGCGGGTCCGCCTGCAGGCTTCGGACGAGGACGGCGGCTGCGGCCAGGTAAGCCAGCGCGGCCAGCAGGGGAATGAGCAGTTGAGGCATGGCCTGAGTTTCGCATACCGGCCAAGGCCCGCGCATCGGGGGCTATAATTACCCACTCTTTGATCCGGCCCCCAACACCATGTTCGAGTCGCTGACCCAGCGCCTTTCCGGCACCCTGCAACGCCTGCGCGGCCGCGGCCGCCTGAGCGAGGAAAACATCCGCGAGTCACTGCGCGAAGTGCGCATCGCCCTGCTGGAAGCCGACGTGGCCTTACCCGTGGTCGTGGCCCTCATCGAGCGAATCAAATCGCGGGCAGTGGGCCAGGAAGTGCTGACCAGCCTGACCCCGGGCCAGGCGCTGATCAAGATCGTGCACGACGAAATGGCCGCGGTGATGGGTTCGCAGGCCAGCGAGCTGAACCTTAACGTGCCTGCGCCGGCGATCATCCTGATGGCGGGCCTGCAAGGCGCCGGCAAGACCACGACCGTGGGCAAGCTGGCGAAACACCTGAAGGAACGGCGCAAGAAGAAAGTGATGGTGGTCAGCTGCGACGTCTATCGTCCAGCCGCCATCCAGCAGCTCGAGATGCTGGCCAAGCAAGTGGACGTGCTGTTCTTCCCAAGTGAAGTTGGGCAAGACCCGGTCGACATCGTGCGCGCTGCCATCTCGGATGCGCGCAAGAGTTTCGTGGATGTGCTGCTGGTCGATACCGCCGGTCGACTTGCGATCGACGAAACGATGATGGCCGAGATCAAGGCGCTGCACGCCGCCATCAAGCCCGTGGAAACCCTGTTCGTCGTCGATGCGATGACCGGCCAGGACGCGGCCAATACCGCGAAGGCGTTCTCGCAGGCGCTGCCGCTGACCGGCGTGGTGCTGACCAAGACCGATGGCGATGCGCGCGGTGGTGCGGCCTTGTCGGTGCGCTACATCACTGGCCAGCCCATCAAGTTCGTGGGCGTCGGGGAAAAGCCGGATGGGCTGGATATTTTCCATCCCGATCGCGCCGCCAGCCGCATCCTGGACATGGGCGACGTGATGTCGCTGGTGGAACAGGTCGAACAACAGGTCGACAAGGAAAAAGCGGCCAAATTTGCCGAGAAGGTCGCCAAGGGCAAGAAATTCGATCTCAACGACATGCGAGACCAGCTCGAGCAGATGCAGAACATGGGCGGCATCGCCGGCCTGATGGACAAGCTGCCGGGCATGGGTCAGATCCCGGATTCGGTGAAAAGCCAGGTCACCGGCAAGGAAGTGCCGCGGATGGTGGCCATCATCAGTTCAATGACGAAGAAGGAACGGCGCAATCCGGCCCTGCTGAACGGTTCGCGCCGGGCCCGCGTGGCGAAGGGGTCGGGCGTGACCCCGGCCGACGTCAACAAGATGCTCAAGCAGTTCCAGCAGATGGAGAAGATGATGTCCAAGCTGGCCGCCGGCGGCATGAAAGGCATGATGCGCGGGATGAAGGGAATGATGGGC
>JBBRXD010000152.1:0-5833 GCA_038248775.1 Lysobacterales bacterium
AGTCTGGTTCGTCGTCGGTGCTGATGCCCCGGCCGAAGGCCAGGGCTTCGTCGGCATTCAACGCAAACGCCAGCAGCCTCACCATCAGGCGTTCCTCCGTTTCAGAGGGGTGCTGGGCCAGGGTGAGGGAATAGCCCAAGTAATGGTTGCGGTCCATGTCGCTGACCTGCAGTTCCGCCTTGAAGATGGTTGCCTTGACGGCCATGGTTGCGTCCGTGCCCTGTGTGCAGGCGCGCATGATGGCACGGGGCCCCGGCCCGGGGCTGCGGCGGCCGATTTAAAGGCCGGATATAATGCCCCCACTTACCCATTACCTGCCCTCCCGGGCCGACCAGGAACCGCGACCATGCTCAAGGCCGGCGATGCCGCCCCCTCGTTCAAGCTCGCCGCCGACGGCGGCCGATCCTTTGATAGCGACAGCCTGAAAGGGCGCCGATACCTGCTGTACTTCTATCCGAAGGACAACACCCCAGGTTGCACGCGTGAAGCCTGCGGCTTCCGCGACGCAATGCCCGCCTTCGACCGACTGGGCGTGCCCGTGTTTGGCGTCAGCGCCGACAAGGCCGCAGCCCATGACCGCTTCGCCCTGAAGCACGGCCTCAACTTCCCACTGCTGGCCGACCCCGACCACGAACTGCTGGAAGCCTATGGCGTGTGGGTGGAGAAGAGCCTGTACGGCCGCAAGTACTTCGGCGTGCTGCGTTGCACCTATCTGGTCGGCGCCGATGGAAACCTCGAAAAGGTCTGGGACAAGGTGGGCCCCGACGCACACGCCGCCGAAGTGCGCGATTATCTTGCGGGCGTCGTTCCCAAGGCAAAAGCCAAGAAAGTCGCGGCTCGATGAGCCGATGACGGCAACGCAAAAGGCCCACTGGCAGATTCATTTCTGCGTGCTGCTGTGGGGCTTTACCGCCATCCTGGGGAAGCTGATCACCCTGCCCGCGCTGGCGCTGGTGTGGTGGCGCATGTTGCTGGTCACCGCTGCGCTGCTGCTGCTGCCCAGGGTCTGGCGCGGAATGCGTGGGCTGCCTGCGAAGCTGCTGCTGTCCTACGCCGGCATCGGCATCCTGGTCGCATTGCATTGGCTGACGTTCTACGGATCGATCAAGCTCGCCAACGCCTCCGTCGCGGTGAGTTGCATTGCGCTCGCACCAGTCTTCCTCGCCCTGGTTGAGCCCGCTATTGCGGGCCGGCGGATGGACCCGCGCGAACTGGTACTGGGCATCGCCGTCGTGCCGGGTGTCGCCCTGGTCGTGGGTGGCGTGCCGAGCGGCATGTACTGGGGCATCCTGGTCGGCATCGCGTCCGCTTTCCTGGTGGCCTTGTTCGGCGCTTTCAACAAGCGCCTGGTGGAACAGGCCGATTCGCTGACCGTTACCTGCGTGGAACTCGGCGCCGGCATGCTGTTCCTGGGCATTTTGGCACTGCCGCTGGCATTCCTGGGCGTGATCGATTCCAGTGCCGGCGCGTTGCTGCCCGGTGCGCGCGACGCCGCATTTTTGTTGTTGCTGGCGATGGCCTGCACGCTGCTGCCGTTTGCGCTGTCGTTGAAGGCGCTGCGAAATCTTTCCGCCTTCCAGGCGCAATTGGCGGTGAACCTCGAACCGGTCTACGCCATTGCGCTGGCCATCCTGCTACTGGGCGAACACCGGGAATTGGGTACCAGCTTCTACCTCGGCGTAGCCATCATCCTGCTGGCGGTGTTCATCCATCCCTTCATGGTACGACCGCCATCGCCGCCTTCACCGCTGGCAGCATCTTCATGAGTTTTTCATCCTTGCTTTCGACGATCTCCGAATAGACCACCAGCAGGAAGGCGCGCGCATTGTGGCGACGGGCCAGCCCGGCGTTGTCGCGGAAAGCGTCCGGCCATTTTGCCAGCGGCGCGGGGTCGGAAATCTTCTTGAACAATGCGTCCCAGTCGGCAGCACTGTGCAGGCCGCGCAATGCGGCATACAGCACAGGCCTGGCGAGTCGTGCCGATTCGCCGTAAACATAGAACTGCTCGCCGGGTGGCGTCACCTGCGTGGCGACCGCAGCGATCATCCTGTCCAGTTGTGCCTTGTCCAACGCCGGGTTCAATACCAGTTGCAGCATCAGGTCGGCGCTGTGGGCGACGCCATGCCGCCAACCTTCGCCAGCATCGAAGCCGCGATAGTCGCGAACGCCTTCCAGGTATTGCGCGCCGCCTTCAAGCAGTTGCGCGCGTTGCTCGGACGACAGGTAGGGTGACTTGCGATCGGCGCGGGCAAGTTCCGACAAGACCAGGGCGGCGAATGGTTTCCGGAATCCATCAGGGTCCGGGGCATCGGTCTGCAGTGCAGGCAACAATTCCGCGACTGCGGCAAGCCGCGTTTCGACGCTGATCTTGTCCGCGCGCAACCAGGTGGACCATGCCTCGAAAGCGATGCCGTCGCGCAGCTCGGGATCGGGATCGGACAGGCAGGCGAGAAGTCCGACGGCAAGTTGGGCCCGGCGCGCGTCGTCTTCCAGCTTGAAGCCTTCTGCCTTCAAGGCCTTCAACTGGTCGCTTGTCCAGTCGGCCGGCGGACAGTCCGCCGCGGCCAGCGTCGGCAGCATGAGCGCGGCCAGCACCGCTGCATGAAGGAACGTTCTCGCCATCGCCATCATCGCGTCTCCCCTGGATATGGGCTCAGTCTAGGACGCTGCCCGTCCGTTCGCCCCTGCCGTATTGCATGGACTGATGGAACGTTATAATGTAACGCTAGCTGAAACCTCGGAAACCGTACCCATGCGTAGCCCCTTGATTGCCCTGGCCATCTCACTTGCCCTCGCGCAGGCGGCACAGGCTGCTGATACCCCGTCCCCGGCCACAACGCAGAACCGCATCGAGGCGCTTGAAGCCCGTATCCAGGCCCTGGAGGCCAACGCAGAGGCGATCCGCCGGCAGGCCGAAGCGGCAACCCTCGCCCTGGAGGCGACGCGCGCCGAGATGGAGGCCATGAAGTCGTCAACGCTGGAAGCAGTCCCGGCCGCAGCGCCGGAAAGTGCCAACGGCAACGCCTTCAATCCGGCCCTCACCCTCATCCTCAACGGCAGTTATACCGGCCACTCGCTCGACCCGAATGCCTACCAGCGCAGTGGTTTTCCACTGGTTGGCGAAGGCGCGCCTTCGGCCAGCGGATTGTCGTTGGGTGAAAGCGAACTTTCCTTCGCCGCCAACATCGATGACAAATTTTACGGCCAGATGACGCTTGCCATCGGCAGCGATGGTGGCGATACAGAACTGGGCATCGAGGAAGCCTTCGTCGATGCAACCGCACTGCCGGGCGGCATGGCGCTGCGACTGGGAAGGTTCTTCTCCAACATCGGCTACCTCAACAGCCGCCACGCGCACTCGGACAAGTTCTTCGACCGTCCGCTGCCCTACCAGGCCTTTCTCGGCAACCAGTACGGCGACGACGGTGTGCAGTTGCGCTGGGTTGCACCAACTGACCTCTTCATCGAAGTGGGGGCAGAGTTGTTCCGCGGTCAAAATTATCCCAGCGGCGGTGCCGCCAACTCGGGCGCGGGCGTGCGTACGCTGTTTGCGCACGCCGGCGGCAGCGTTGGCAGCGAGAGCGAATGGCTGGCGGGTGTTTCCGTTCTTGATTCGCGCAGCGGCGGCAGCGAAGACGGATTCGTCGGCGACAACCGGCTCTACATCGCCGATGCCACCTGGAAATGGGCGCCCGAGGGCAACTTCAAGGATGGCGGCGTGACCGTGCGTGGTGAGTACTTCCTTGACGATCGCGATGGTGATTATGTCGATCCGGAGGATTCGTCCATCACCCAGGCGTGGAAAGGCAAGCGACGCGGAGCCTATGTGCAAGGCACGTACCGCATCAATCGCAGATGGGAAGCCGGCTATCGTTACGACCTCTTGTGGGCAGGTGACAGTGGTCCGTTTGTTAGCGCGTTTGATCCGAGCCGACATAGCGCAGCGTTAACTTGGATCAACAGTGAATTCAGCCTGGTCCGTTTGCAGTACAGCTACGACCGTCCGAATCCGGACGACACCGACAATGCCATCACGCTGCAGTACCAGATGAATCTCGGTGCGCATGGCGCGCACAAGTTCTGAGGATCGAAAATGAAAACCTTGCTAGCCACCGCCACACTCGCCTTTGCACTCACTGCTGCGCCCGCGGAGGCCAAACTGCGCGTATTCGCCTGCGAACCCGAGTGGGGATCGCTGCTGCTCGAACTGGGCGGAAACAAGATCGACATCGACGTTGCAACGTCCGCACTGCAGGACGTGCACCAAATAGAGGCAAAGCCGAGCTTGATCGCGAAAGTGCGCCGCGCCGACCTGACCGTCTGTTCCGGCGCAGATCTGGAGGTTGGCTGGTTGCCACAGCTGGTGAGGCAATCTGGCAACAGGGCGATCGCAGGTGGCGATGGGTCCTTCTTCGCCGCCAGCCAGGTAGCGACGCTGCAAAAGCCGACGCAACTCGACCGCGCGGCCGGCGACGTGCACCCGCAAGGCAATCCGCATGTGCAGATGGACCCCTATCGGCTGCTGGTCGTCGCCAAGGCGCTGGATGCTCGCCTGGTAAAGCTCGATCCTGCCAATGCGGCTGTCTACCAGCAACAACTCGCCTTGTTCAGCACCCGCTGGACGGCTGCGATCAAGCGCTGGGAAGCGAAGGCGGCGCCCTTGAAAGGCCGCAACATCGTCGTGCACCACGACAGTTGGATCTACCTCACGCAATGGCTGGGCATGAAGGAGATTGGCGCACTCGAGCCCAAGCCCGGCGTGCCACCGACCAGCGGCCACCTCGCCGCGCTGGTGCAAACTACCAAGGCATCGAACACCCTGGCCATCGTCAGGGGCGCCTACCAGGACGCCAAGGCGAGTGAGTGGCTCAGTTCGCGCACCGGCGTTCCTGCGGTCAGCCTGCCCTTCACGGTGGGTGGCGACGCCGCGTCGAAGGACCTGTTTGGCATGTTCGATTCCAGCATAGACAAGTTGCTGGCAGCCGCGAAATGAGTCTGCAAATCCACTGGGAAGGCCTGGATGCCAGCATCCTTGGCCCCGCCTGCGTTGCAGGCCTGATCGTACTGGCCACGCACGTTCCGCTGGGTAAGCAGGTACTCGCGCGCGGCATCATCTTCATCGACCTTGCCATCGCGCAGATCGCCGCGCTCGGCGTGATCGCTGCCGGTTTCTTCAGCATGGATGAACACGGGTTCGGCGTACAGATAGCCGCCGCCATCGCGGCGCTGCTTGGCGCGGCATTGCTGGCCTGGACGGATCGCCGCTGGCCCCATTACCAGGAGCCCCTGATCGGCACGCTGTTCGTATTGGCGGCAACAGGTGCCTTGTTGTTGCTGAGCAACAATCCGCAAGGTGGCGAACATCTCAAGGACCTTCTTGTCGGGCAGATTCTCTGGGTCAGCTACGGCCAGTTGCTGCCGGCGGCAATCCTGTCAGCGCTGTTGCTCGGTTTCATGTGGTGGCGTCGTGGCCGGCTCGCCGGGCTGGCGTTCTATGCGCTGTTCGCAATGGCCATTACCACCTCGGTGCAACTGGTTGGCGTGTACCTGGTGTTCGCCAGCCTGATCGTTCCGGCGCTCGCAACGGCAGGCATGCGCGGCAAGCATCGCCTGCTTGCGGCCTACCTCGTAGGCATTGCCGGTTATGCATCGGGGCTGGTGTTGTCAGCCGTGCTCGACTTGCCCAGCGGCGCACTGATCGTCTGGACGCTGGCGGCATGTGCACTTATCGCACAACTGGTTCCGTCTGTGCGGCGATCGCATCCGGCGCAGTCCGCGCCCGAGGCCGTGTTCGAGGGTTGAACAAGGCGCGCGCAGTCCGGACGAAGTATCC
>JBBRXD010000153.1:0-5804 GCA_038248775.1 Lysobacterales bacterium
CAGGCCGGCCGGCACGCCGGCCAGCGCAGCCGTGGACACGGTACGGCCGGACAGCAGAGGCAGGCGGCTGTGGTAGTTCAGGAAGTAGAAGGCGAAATCGGTATTGCCCAATTCTTCGGAGAAGTAGCGGATGGCCGCGCCGTACTGGCCGGAGTCACGCGCGTTGCGGTTGGGCAGGCGCGGCACCGAGTTGGCGCAGGCAAAGCCCTGCAGCGAACCAGGCAGACCGGTGTCGGCGGCTCCGAAGCCCGAACCCAGCGGCAGCTTGCAGGTCTCGAAGTAGTTTTCAGGATTCAGCACGGGCTGCGGCGCGGTGCCGAAGCCAAGCATCACGTAGGTGCCGCCCGGCGAACCGAAATCGTTCGAGCTGAAGTAGGTGCCCGAAGGATCGACCTCGATTTCTTCGAATTCAAGCATGTAAAGGGCTTCCATCGACAGGTTGTCGGTGAAGCTGAAAGACGCCCACAGCATGTCGATCGGCAGGAACGCCTCCTTCAGTTCGGCGCCAGCGACGCGCAGTTTGGAGACGTCGATCGGGTTGATGACGTTGATGCCGTTCTGGATGAAGGTGCTCTCGCCCCAGCTGACCGCCTGGCGACCCACGCGCACGCTGCCCTTGTGACCACCGACGGTGAAGTCGTGATAGACGAACGCATCGAGCATGCGGAAATCCTTGCCGACCTTTTCCTTGGCGATTTGGGTCAGGTCGTCGCGATTGGCATTTTCGAAATCATAGAAATAGGTGGCGCGGGCGAAGGCGCCCCAGCTTGCGTCCTGGCCCCACTTCAGGCTGAGTTCGGAGGTGATCTTGAAGGCGTTGGAGAAGGCGTCGCCCTTGTCGTATTTCAGGTCGCCGTCGTCGCGGTTGACCGAGAAGCGACCCGGCGCGGCGATCTGGTAGGCGGAGCCCGGCACGGCGCTGGTGCTGCAACGGCCGGGTCCGACCGGGATCGGACCCAGCGGCACGTTCTGGAAGCACAGGGCAGGATCGAACTGGACCTTGCCGATCAGGCTGTCCTCCCGGTCCTGCATGCGGACCGAGATGCCGTAGCTGATGGTCGTGTCGAGGCTACCGGTCAGGCCACCCTTCTCGAATTCAAAGGCCTGAGCAGCAGGCGCTGAAAGTACGGCCAGGGCAATCGCCGTGGCCAGCGGAGCACGGGCGAGCAGCCCACGAGCAGATTTGATGGAATTCATTGCTGTTGTTCCTCTAAGGGGCAAGTCACTCGGGGCGAAAGCAAAACGCTTGCCGTGCGGGGATCGCGGTCGTTGCTCGGTACTTGGCAACTTTCGGATTTCATGGTGCAGACCCCTCCCCGGGTTCGACGCTCTACTGTAGCCCCATATTAAAAGTTCGTTACGCCAAGAAGCAATGCCCTAGCGTATGGAAACTCGAATTCTTTTTATGCTGCAACGCACCAATCATTCAGGGTCTGAACAGACCGGGCTGGTAGCCGAAGGCCTGATGGGCGGGTCCGGCGTCTGCGATCTGGTCGGCCGCCAGGCGGGACAGGCTGCCCGGGTCGGGTCCCTTGCCCAGCCACTCCGCCATCCAGGCAAGGATGCGGAACGCAAAGCCCGGCAAGACCAGCAACCGCGCGCCCGGGACGTAACGCTCAAGACTGCGGCGCACCATCGCGTCGAACGCCAGCACTTCCCCGCCTGGCAGGTCGTAGGCCCGACCCGCGGTCAGCGCGGCCGGAGCTTCCAGGCAAGCAAGGATGGCCGAGGCCACGTCCTCCACGTGCACCGGTTGGCGCAGGCCCTTGGCCGTGGAAGGCATCGGCAGGAAATGCCAACGGCGCGCCATCGCCATCAATGGCGTCAGGGACTGGTCGCGGCCGCTGCCGTACAGCAAGGTGGGGCGCAGCACGGTGATCGCCGCGCCGCATTGTTGGCCGATTTCAAAGAGCGTTGCTTCCGCGACGCAGAGCCGCTGCGCGAGCTGGCGCTCGGCCGCATCGGATGAAGTGGCCTTGTCGCGAAGGCCGGTGGAACCCAGCGCGATCACGCGCGATGCCGCAGGCCGAGAGTTGGAGTACCAACGTGTGAACGCATCCAGCGGGCCAAGGCTGATCAGAATATCGTGCGCCATCGCGCCGCCCTGCGGCATGTGCTCCAGCGACCCTTGCAGCCACTGAACGCCCGGCATGCCATCACGTGGCTCGCGCGACAGCGCGTCGACCACTGGGAAGCGCGCCAGCAATCGCGCGGCGAGTGCCTCACCGACCTGGCTGCTCATTCCGAAGACGAAGACAGCCGTCATTGCGGCGCTCGGTGCGGCCGGGTCATCGGCTCAGGCGATCGCAGTGAATAGCTCGAATCCCAGCCAGATGGCGAACGCAAGCAGCAGCCAACCGCCCTCGCGCCGGGATACTTTCAAATCGCCACCAAGCAGGGGATACAGCAGCAGCGCGAAGGCCATCGCGGCGGGCAGTTCCAGCCTGATGAAGGAGGCGGGCAACGGCAGCGGACCCAGCACCGCCATGCCACCGACGATGAACAACAGGTTGAACAGACAGGCACCCAGCACCTGTCCCGCCACGACGTCGCCCTGGCCTTTACTGGCTGCGATCATCGCAACGGCTATTTCGGGCAATGCGGTGCCGACAGCGACCAGGGTCAGGCCCGTCATCATCGGTCCCATTCCCAATGCCAGACCAATCGTAGGCGCTGCGTTGACCACCAGCTGGCTGCCGAAGAAAAGTAGCGCCGCGGCGAAAGCAAAGCGGATCAGGTTCTGCACGAGATTGGTGCTGGTTACCGCATGCGCGGCAAATTCGGCTTGTATCTCGGGGCTTTCGAGACGACCGCGAGTGAACACAAACGCGAGGAATGCAACAAAGCCCGCCAACAACACAGCGCCTTCCCAGCGGGCAATAATGCCGTCGAGACCGAACAGCAACACCATGCCCGACGCAACCAGCACGAAGACGATTTGCGCGGCCAGCAACCGCATGCGGATCAACAAGGGCGCGACCATCGCCGCAAGCCCAAGCGTGACGCCGATATTGACCATGTTGCTGCCAATTGCATTGCCCAGGGCCAGGTCAACCTGACCTTGCTGGAAGGCGTAGGCATTGACCGCGAGTTCGGGCACGGACGTGGCGAACGCCACCAGCAGCAGGCCCGCCGCGAACGGGGAAAGCCCCAGGCGCTGGCCCAGGCCCGAGGCGCCACGAACCACCGAATCCCCGCCGAGCAACAGCAGGAACAGGCCAAGCACGAACATCCCTATTTCGTTGATCACGGCCACTCCCTGGTCCAGGACCCTACTTCTTCTTTGGAATATACAGGTCGGTGATGCTGCCTTCGAATACTTCTGCCGCCATGCCCACCGACTCACTGAGCGTGGGATGGGGATGGATGGTGTGGCCGATGTCTCCCGCCTCGCATCCCATCTCGATGGCGAGCACGATTTCGGCAATGAGGTCGCCGGCATGCACGCCGACAATGCCGCCGCCCAACAGGCGATGGCTGGCTGGATCGAAAATGAGTTTGGTGAAGCCTTCGGTGCGACCCAGGCCCACCGCGCGACCCGACGCCGCCCACGGAAACTTGGCGACGCCGATTTCGATGCCTTTGGCCTTCGCTTCGGTTTCGGTGAGGCCGACCCAGGCAATTTCGGGATCGGTGTAGGCGACCGATGGAATGACCCGCGCGACCCACTCGCGTTTTTCGCCGGCGGCCACTTCAGCGGCGAGCTTTCCCTCGTGCGTGGCCTTGTGCGCCAGCATCGGCTGGCCGACCAGGTCGCCGATGGCGAAGATATGCGGAACGTTGCTGCGCATCTGCGAATCAACGTTGATGAAACCGCGGTCGGTGACGGCAACACCCGCAGCCTGGGCATTGATGCGGCCACCATTGGGCGTGCGGCCCACCGACACCAGCACCCGGTCGTAACGCGTGCTGGCGGGTGGCTTGTCGCCTTCAAAGGTGGCGTTCAGCCCGTCCTTGCCTGCCTCGACCTTCGCGACTTTCGTGCCCAGGTGGATGGCGACGCCGCGTTTGTTCAACAAGTCAGCCAATGGCTTCACCAGGTCGGCATCGCAGCCCGGCATCAACTGCGGCATGAATTCGACCACGGTTACCTTGCTGCCCAGCGCGGCATACACGCAGGCCATTTCCAGGCCGATGATGCCGCCACCCACCACCAGCAGTTCGCCGGGAATGTCGTGCAACATCAATGCGTCGGTGGAATCCATCACGCGCGGGTCGTCCCAGGGCATGCCGGGCAACTTCACCGGCTGCGAGCCGGCGGCGATGATGCAGTGTTCGAAGCGCAGCGTCTTGCGGACGCCGCCTTCATCAATCTCGAGTTCGTTCGACGACAGGAATCGGCCGATTCCGGTGATGGTACGCACTTTGCGCGCCTTGGCCATGCTCGCCAGGCCGGTGGTCATGGTGCCGACCACCTTGTCCTTGTGGGCGCGCAGCTTGTCGATGTCGATCGATGGTTCGCCGAAACTGACGCCGTAGGCGGCCGCATGCTTCGCCTCGACGATCACCTCGGCGGCGTGCAGCAGGGTCTTGGATGGAATGCAGCCGACATTGAGGCAGACGCCGCCGAGTTTTGCGTAGCGCTCGACCAGCACCACGTCCAGGCCCAGGTCGGCGCCACGGAATGCGGCGGTATATCCCCCGGGGCCGGCACCAAGCACGACCAGTTGGCACTGGATATCGGCGTGGGAGGTCGTGACCGGCGATGCGGATTTTGCGTTCGGCGCAGGCGCGGTCGACGCAGCAGGTACTGGCGCGGTAGCTGCGGGCGCGGTAGCTGCGGGCGCCGCTGCTACGGGCGCCACTGCAGCGGGCTTCGCAGCCGGCGCATCGGCCGCGACTTCCAGTACGGCAATCACCTGCCCCTCCGAAACGCCATCGCCCACTTTCACTTTCCATTCCTTCAGCACGCCAGCGGCAGTGCACGGAACTTCCATCGTCGCCTTGTCCGATTCCAGCGTCACCAGGCCCTGGTCCACGGAAATTGCATCGCCGACTTTCGCCAGCAGTTCGATCACCGGTACGTCCTTGCTGCCGCCGATGTCGGGGACTTTTATTTCAATCAGCGTGACCACAGCAGCTCCTTCAGGCCAGCAGGCGGCGCAGGTCGCCGAGGACTTGCGCCAGGTAGCTGGCGAAGCGGGCGGCGGCGGCGCCGTCGATAACGCGATGGTCGTAGCTCAGCGACAGCGGCAATACCAGGCGCGGCGCGAACTCGCTGCCATTCCAGACCGGCTTCATCTGCGACTTCGACACACCCAGGATAGCGACTTCAGGCGCGTTGATGATCGGCGTGAAGGCGGTGCCGCCGATGCCGCCCAGTGACGAGATCGAAAAACATCCGCCCTGCATGTCGGCCGCAGAAAGCTTCTTGTCCCGGGCGCGCGCGCTGATCGAGGCAAGTTCGGCCGACAATTCCAACAAGCCCTTGCGATCGCAATCGCGCAGCACCGGCACCATCAGGCCATCGGGCGTGTCCACCGCAATGCCGACGTGGAAGTATTTCTTCAGCACCAGGTCGTCACCGTCCAGCGATGAATTGAAGGCCGGATATTTCTTCAGCGCTGCCACCACGGCCTTGATCAGGAACACCAGGGGCGTAATCTTGACGTCCTTGTTTTCCTCGCCGAGCTTTTTGCGGAAGGTTTCCATCTCGGTGATGTCGGCTTCGTCGAACTGGGTAACGTGCGGGATCATTGCCCAGTTGCGCGCGAGGTTGGCGCCGGACAATTTGTTGATGCGGGTGCGCGCCTGCCGTTCGACCTCGCCGAACTTGGCGAAATCCACCTGCGGCCACGGGATCA
>JBBRXD010000154.1:0-5801 GCA_038248775.1 Lysobacterales bacterium
GCGCTTGCACCCGCCGCAGCGCTCGCCATTCGCGCAGCGCAAATGAGTCCGCTGGCGCTTGGCGTCAACCTGGGCATGCTGGTGCTGTCTGCGGCGCTCCTCGTACTGATGGTGCGCTCGTTCATTGCAGCAAGGCGCGCCGGCAGCGCCGCACCTTAGCGCGCGGAAACCCTCGCCCGAGTCGCGTCCGTCAGGTCGCCCTCGGCGGTCGCTGCGCCCGGCGGTGGCGGTGGTCCATTTCGTCGTTGTTCGCCGCAGAGTATTGTGCATGACTCGCTCGGCTCCAGCGCAACAACCTTGCACAACGGGTTGATTGCCTTGAACGCCTGGCCGACGCCGATAATGGTGCCGCCTGTTCCCACGCCGCTGACAACCGCATCTGTCACATGGAAATCCCCAATGATGTGGACTTCGGCGCCAAAAGCTCGTGAGATGGCGGTGCGTTCGCGGCTCAGTCCACTCGGCATCAAGACCAGCATCCTGTAGCCCTTGACGGCGGCCACCATGCTCAGCGCATTGCCGGTATTACCGCTGCTTGCTTCCACGATGGTGTCGCCTGGCTTCAGCAGTCCCTCCCGTTCGGCGCGTTCTATCATGTATTTCGCAATACGTGCCTTTATCGATCCCGAAGGATTGAGGAACTCCAGCTTGATCCAGATACCGTCAATCTGAATCAGGGGTGTGGATCCGATGGCATCCAGAATAGTGGGCATGAGTTTCCTTGGGCCCTCTTCGGCGGAGAAGGAATCATCGCCGATAACGTCCAGCTCAAGCAAAGCAAGATTGTGCGCTACCCACAACCAGCTTGTCGCCAACCTGGTAATTCTGCACTGCGTGGATCATCAGCCAGCCAGGGCGGCGAAGATGCCCAAGGGCTGGTGGCTGCGCGCCACACTCGCCATGAAACCGAAAACCAGCAACGCCAGCAAGTAGCACGTGCGGCGTTGCACGGGCGTGCTGCCGCGCTTCAACGCAAAGCTGCCGAGCACCACGTATACGGGCAGCAGGAGTAGTTTCACCGTCAGCCATCCATTTGCGAACATGGCGCCCGGCAGGATCGTGACCAGCATCAGCGCTGCGCTAAGCAAGATGACGTCCACCGCGTAGCTGAGCAAGCGCAAGGGCAAGGCCATAGCGAACGCCTGCATGCCAAATTGCACCAGCAGGCCGCGGAGCAGGAACAATCCGCCGCTGCTGATTA
Source organism: Lysobacterales bacterium (assembly GCA_038248775.1). Taxonomy (GTDB): domain Bacteria; phylum Pseudomonadota; class Gammaproteobacteria; order Xanthomonadales; family Xanthomonadaceae; genus Arenimonas. The sequence continues at coordinate 1,202 of JBBRXD010000154.1, forward strand.
CGCTAGCGATATGCACCCACTTGATCTGCGCGTAGAACTCGATCATGTCAGCCGGGTTTTCCGTCGGCGCGCGCCGCCAGGTAAGTGCGCGCGAGTCCGACTGCCCACGGGCCGAGGGCGACGATCCAGCCCAGAGCGGCAAGGATGTGCCAGGGCAGGGGATCGTGGCTGAATTCAGCGGCGATGCGGATCACCGCGACGGCCTGGATGGCGACGAAGGCGAACCATGCAAGCGCTGGCATTTCCAGGGGGCGACCGGAATGGCCGCGAGTCACGCGAGTCACCATCGCCACCAGCACGCTACCGAAGAATCCGATGAACAACGCATGCGCCGGGGCGCGACCCAATTCAAAACTCCCCGTGAGCAGATAGGTCACGCTTTGCGCCGAATACAGGGCGAACGTGATCGGTAGCCACGCAAGGCCCAGGAACAAGGCGCGCAGCAGGCCTGGCATCGGCCCACGCGGCCACCAACGCCAGCAGATAGTGGCGGCCAGCGCGAGCAGTCCCAGGTCCGGCGCCCACAGCCAGCGATAGCCATGCATCAGTTCCAGAACCAGGTGAATGATCGACAGCGACCAGAAGACCGCGAGCAGGCTGTGAGGTCGCCATGCGACGTAATCGCGCACGACATTGCTGGCGAAAAACGGAAACATCCGATGCGCGACGGTCATGTAAACCGGAAGCAACAATCCGAACGTGCCTATCTTGATGCTGGCGAATTCCCATAGCGGTGACTGGCCGAACTGATAGGCCGCATGTGCCAGCAGGCCGAGCATGCCGAGCACGAGCGCCGCAAAGCATGAGCGCGCGTGCCAGTTTTTTCCGCGGTCGCGCACGACCAGTGGGCCGAGTGTTGCCAGCAGCGCCGTCCATCCGGCCAGGGTCATGAAAAGCCCGACCAGCAAGCCGGAAGGCCAACCCAGCGCGCCCGCAAGCGTGGCAAGCTGGCCGCCGAAAATTCCAAGGCCAACCGGGGCATAGCGCCACAGCGGTATGCCAGGCTGTGCCATCCAGCGCGGGAAGACGGTAAGCAGGAAGCCGGCCATGAAGGACGGCAGTACCTGGTACTGCATGACGAAGGCATGCACCCATCCTGCTACGACCTGCGGCTGGGTGGCAGCGACTGAAAGCGCGGGAACGCGTTGGGAAATCAACCAGGCCGCCCACCACGCCATGCCGAGCAACAGATTGGTTGAGCCGATGAAAAACAACAGTCGGTGCGGCGCCCATCCCAGGCGTCGCGCCGACAGATCCCCGCCGAACGTCTTCAGGATCGGATCAGGCATCAACCGGTTCCGCGACTTCCGGCAAGACCGGCTCGCGGGCCGGCACGACCCAGAGTCGGAATACGAACCAGGCCAGGGCCAGTGCTCCCACGCTAAAGATCGTGTCGCCGGGTACGCGCATCCAGATCAACGTCTCGATGATGGGTTGCTGCATGAATTCCGCCGATCGTGCGTAGGCGTAGCCATGCTCGATCGCCGCCAGCAACTGCATCACGCCGATGGGAAGCAAGGTCAGCAGCGCCATCAGCACGAGTCCGATATTCAGCGACCAGAACGACAACTCCAGCGCCTTGGTATTCCACACGACCTGGCCACGCAAACCGCGCATGCAGAACAGCATCAGTGCAATACCCAGCATGCCGTACACGCCAAACAGGGCAGTGTGGCCGTGCAGTGGCGTGAGGTTGAGTCCTTGCATGTAGTACAGCGATACCGGCGGATTGATCAGGAAACCGAACAGGCCCGCACCGACCAGGTTCCAGAACGACACCGCCAGGAAGAACATGATCGGCCAACGGTAGCGAGCCATCCAGGGCGTGGACTTGCCCAGCGTCCAGGTGTGGTAGACCTCGAAGCCGATATAGGCCAGTGGCACCACTTCCAGCGCGCTGAAGCTCGCGCCCAGGGCGACCACCGCAGTCGGCGTGCCGACGAAGTACAGGTGGTGCAAGGTGCCCAACACGCCACCCGACAGGAAGATGATGGTGGCAAACAAGACGGCGACCGCAGCTACCGATGTCTTGATCAGCCCCAGGCGGGTGAAGATCAGCGCCATCACCGCCGTGGCGAATACTTCGAAGAAGCCTTCGACCCACAGATGCACCAGCCACCAACGCCAGTATTCGACTTCGGAGATATGGGTGTGCTCGTTCCACATCAGCGCCGCGCCATAGAACAGGCCTATGGCAACGGTGGACAGGAACAACAAGGTCACCATCGTCCGCGACTCGGTCGAAGGCCCGCGCAGGATCGGCCACAACGCGCGACCCACCAGCGTCAGCCACAACAACAGGCCCACGAACAGGAACCACTGCCAGAACCGGCCCATGTCGGCATATTCCCAGCCCTGGTGGCCGAACCAGAAATTGTTCTCTAGCCCCAGCTTTTGCATGATCGCCAGGTACTGCCCGGTGAACGAGCCAACCACGATCAGCAACAGGCACACGAACAGGAAATTGACACCGAGGCGCTGGAACCTGGGTTCGTGACCCGATAGCGCGGGACCGATGTACAAGCCCGTGGCGAGCCATGCCGTGGCAATCCACAGCACTGCGAGCTGGGTATGCCAGGTGCGCGCGAGGGAGTAGGGCAGGTACCTGGAAAGCTCAAAGCCATACGCCGTCTGGCCTTCAACCTGATAGTGCGCGGTGATGGCGCCCAGCAGTATCTGGGTCAGGAACAAGGCAACCACAAGCCAGAAATACTTTGCCGTCGCACGCATCGAGGGGGTTGGCTCGAGTTTCGCAAACGGATCTGTCGCCGGCAGCGGATGCACTTCGTCATTCCGACCATGGTTGACGGCGTGATACCAGCCCAGCAGTGCGATGCCCGCAATCAGGAACAGCACGCTGAAGACCGACCAGCCCCACAGCGCCGGCGGCGGCTTGTTGCCCACCAGCGGTTCGTTCGGCCAGTTGTTGGTGTAGGTGACCTTCTTGCTGGCGAGCACGCCCTCGGGACTGATGGCCGTCACGGCATCGCCTGCGCGTTCGGTCGTCGCGGCCCAGGCGGTCCACCAGAAGAAGGCGGTCAGGGCACGACGGTGTTCAGCGGTATCCACCGTGTCCTGCTTCATCGCATACGCTTCGCGCAGCGTGGCGGTGCTGGGGTCATTCCCGAACAGGCTTTCGTAGTGCGCGGCAACGTTCGACAGTGCCGCAGCCCGATCGCGGGTCAGCGTGATCGTGCCGTTGGTGGCGTCGTAGGTGTTGGCGCGCATCATCACTTCCAGGCGACCGCGCAGCGCTGCCTGTTGTTCGGCCGGTAATTGCGCGTACGTGGCCGCGCTGCCGTCGCTGCGCGCCCAGAGGTTCAGGACCTCGATGGATTCGCGGTGCAGCCAGTCGGCGCTCCAATCGGGCGCGACATAGCCGCCGTGGCCCCAGATCGAACCCAGTTGCATGCCGCCCATCGATTGCCAGACCTGTCGCCCGGTCTCGATGTCCGCCCGGGTATAGATCACCGAGCCATCTTCAACAAGCACTTTTTCTGGAACGGGCGGGGCCGCCCGGAATATTTCACCACCGGCCCATAGCAGGACCGAGAAGGAAACGATCAACAGTGCGCCCAGGCCGATCCAGAGCTTGCGGGTAGTGCTCATGACGTTCTCCGATGTGGATACGTGCATGTTCGGCGTGGCGACCGGGGGTCGCCATGACATGGATCAAGTCATCCCAAGTAGGCTACTGACGCAGGACGGGCGCGGCCAAGTCCTCGAGTTGCGCGCGCCCGACCAACTCGACCTCCCGACGGTCCACCACCAGCAATCCGTCCTGTTGGAAGCGACGCAACACGCGGCTGACGGTTTCCGGCGCCAGCCGCAGGTAGTTGGCGATATCGGTGCGGGCCATGGTCAGCTGGAAGCGGTTGGGTGAAAACCCGCGAGCAGCAAGGCGTTGCGAGAACGCGATAAGGAAGGCAGCCATGCGCCGGTCCGCCGACCAGTCGCCAGCCAGCAGCGCGGCACGCCCGATATCGCGGCTGAGCAGTCGGAAAAGGTGCCTCTGCAACCCCGGCAATTTCGCTGCCAGCACCGCCATTTTCGGAAACGAGAATCGGCACAGCATGACCGTGTCCAGCGCCACGGCGTTGCACGGATAATGCTCGCCATCGATCGCGCTCAGGCCAATGACCTCTCCGGGAAGATGAAATCCCAGCACGTGTTCGCGGCCATCAGGGTCGATGACATAAGTCTTGACGGTGCCGGCGCGGACCGCAGCAACAGCCTCGAATCGGTCGCCTTCGCGAAAAATATGGTCGCCCGCGTGCAAGGGGCCGACGTGCTCGACCAGTACATGCAGGTCGTTGAGTGCGCGCTTGTCCATTCCCTCGGACAGGCAAGCCTGGGAAAACGCGCAGGTTGAACAGAAGTGAAGTTGGTCGCCGTCATCGGCAATGATGCGAGCGTCGGCCCTGGGAAAGGCAGGCTGGTTCATCCCGCGACCCCTGCCGCGATCAGATCGCGCGGGAGAAGCGGGGGGCAAGGGTTGCTGCCGGTTTTTCCAGATAACGGTCGAAGCACATCGCAATATTACGCAGTAGCAGGCGCCCCTGCGAGGTCACCGTGATCCGCCCGGGTTCGATCCGGACCA
>JBBRXD010000155.1:0-5769 GCA_038248775.1 Lysobacterales bacterium
AGCTGCTGGGCAAATTCCCGGTGCCGGTGGAAGTGATTCCGATGGCGCGCAGCCTGGTGGCGCGTGAACTGTTGAAGCTCGGCGGCCAGCCGATCTGGCGCGAGGGCACGGTGACCGACAACGGCAACTGGATACTTGACGTGCACAACTGGCAATTGACCGACCCGCAGGCGATGGAGCGGGAGATCAACCAGGTGCCCGGCGTGGTCAGCGTGGGTTTGTTCGCGCGGCGCGGCGCAGACGTCATCGTGGTGGACGGCGTGGTCCGCGCCTAAGGGCGCATTGGCAACCGGTCGCGCGCTTACTTCCTGGCCGGCGCCAGTCGCTTGAGCATCGCCGACACCAGGTCCAGGAATTCCTTGAAATCGAGCTTCTGGTCCTTGTTGGTGTCGAAGGCCGACATCGGCGGCGCGCCGGAGCCTGCGCGTTTGATCAGCGGCAGGTTGGCGAACTCGATCGCTTCGATCACGCCGCTCTTGTCCTTGTCGGCGGCGCGGAACTGGGTCACGAGCCGGTCCATGATGTTCTGCTCGCGAGCCGACTCCCAGCCGTTCTTGAACTCATCAAGTGACAGCATCCGGTTCTTGTCACTGTCCCAGGCAAGAAAAAGCTGATCGGGCGTGGCTGCCTGGCCGTTACCGGGCGACGGCGCTGCCGCCGGGCGCGTCGAACGTGCGCTGGCCGGAGCGGCACTTCCTGGAGCCGCGGTCGCGGGGAAGGTGCTTGTAGTGGTCGGGGTGGGCGTCGAAGACTGCGCGACGGCCGAGGCCGCGGCCAGGAAACCGGCAACGAGGGCAAACATGGCCAGCGATGCGGCCGAGCTTGGGGATGATGCGCGAAGGGTCATTGTTCGTGAAACTCCAGGATCGTTTGGGCGAATGCCAGTTGGACAGTGCCGGGATGGCGATGTTCCCATGATCGATGCCCGAGCGCATCGACGTTCCCGGCTGGCAGGTGAATGCCCCCCACAAACAGCAAGCCCCGCATTCGCGGGGCTTGCTGTTTTGGCTGGGGAACTAGGGTTCGAACCTAGATTAGCGGTGTCAGAGACCGCTGTCCTACCGTTAGACGATTCCCCAATTCGGGACTCGCTCCAGGCCATGCGGCCTGGACGCCTGACAATATTAGCGCTTGGAGAACTGCGTAGCGCGGCGTGCCTTGTGCAGGCCAACCTTCTTGCGCTCGACTTCGCGTGCATCGCGGCTCATGAAGCCCGCCTTGCGCAGTTCCGGCTTCAGCGTGTCGTTGTACTCGACCAGGCCACGGGCGATGCCGAGGCGGATGGCTCCGGCCTGGCCGGTGATGCCGCCACCTTCAACCGTCACCGAGATGTCGAACTGATCGGTCGTCTTGGTCAGCACGAGCGGCTGGCGGACGATCATGCGCGAAGTTTCGCGACCGAAGAATTCGTCCAGCGGACGACCGTTGACAGTGATCTTGCCTTCACCCTTGCGCAGGAACACGCGGGCGGTGGAGGACTTGCGACGGCCGGTGCCGTAATTGTGCTGCAGAGCCATGGTTTTCTGCCTGTGCCTTAAATGTCCAGAGCCTGGGGCTGCTGGGCGGAGTGCGGATGGTTCGGGCCTTTGTAGACCTTGAGCTTGCTATACATCGCGCGGCCGAGCGGATTCTTGGGCAGCATGCCCTTGACGGCCGTTTCGATAACGCGCTCCGGGTGGGCGTTGAGCGCCTGGCCCAGGGTCTCGGACTTCAGGTTGCCGACGTAACCGGTGAAGCGGTAGTAAATCTTGTCGGTCAGCTTATTGCCAGTGACGGCGATTTTTTCGGCGTTGACGACGATGAGATAGTCGCCCGCATCCATGTGCGGGGTGAATTCGGGCTTGTGCTTGCCGCGCAGGCGGCGTGCAAGCTCCGAGCTCAAGCGACCAAGGGTCTTGCCGGCGGCGTCGACGACATACCAGTCCTGCTTAACCGTGGCCGGCTTGGTGCTGACGGTCATGGCTTTCATGACGGGCTCCAAAAGAAATCGTGGGAAATAAGAAGCGGAATGATAAACGCTGGGCCGGGGCCGCGCAAGGCCGAAGCACAGGGACGTGCGGGCGCCCTGGGAGCCAGGATGCCAGAAGGGCCTTCATTTTCCGCGTGTTAGCATTCGCGCATGGCTGCAACGGCCCCTTTTCATTCGCCCACGACCGCCAATTTGCTGGCGATGGCGGACCAATGCGTGCAGTGCGGCCTGTGCCTGCCGTACTGCCCCACCTACGGCCTGGACCAGCTCGAAAGCGAATCTCCGAGAGGCCGCATAGCCTACATGAAGGCCTTGGCGACGGGGCAATTCGAACCCAGGAAGGTCGGCGACGGGCAGCTGGACCACTGCCTGGGCTGTCGCCGCTGCGAAGCCGCCTGCCCGGCAGGCGTTCGCTACGATGCCCTCTCGATCGGCTCGAGAGCTCTCCAGGCTGAACGCCGACCACATCGCCTGCAACAGCGCGCGGCGCTGGCCCTGCTGGGCCGGCCCAGGCTGATGGGGGCTGCTCGGCGTTTATCGCCGCGCTACCGGATCGTCCCGACCAGCCTTCGCAGGCTTCCCTGCGACGATTGCTGGCGCGGGTGCCGGGCATGGCGCTTTTCGAATTGCCCGATGCCGGTTGTTGCGGCGCGGCCGGCCTGCAGCAGATTGAATATCCATTGGGCGCGGCGGCCCTTCGCGCGCCGTTGCTGGACTTGCTGGCAAACTGCAGGGCACTGGAACTGCTGTCATCCAACATCGGCTGCCGGCTGCATATCGCACAGGCGGCCGGCATTCCCGTCCGACATCCCATCGACTTCCTCGCCGAGCACCTTGCATGACCGACAAGCGCCGCTATTCCCCCATCGACCGGTTGATCATGCGTGCGCAGCACGGGCTCGACACCAGCATCGGCGTCTCCGTGGCCACGCGCGACAATCCTGGCAAGCCGCAACCTGACGTGGAAATGGATCCCGTGGCGCGCAAGCATGCGGCGGGCCTGATGCGGATCAACCACAGCGGCGAAGTCTGCGCGCAGGCGCTGTACGTCGGCCAGGCCGCCGTGGCACGCGACCAATCAACGCGCACGCACCTGCTGGCCGCAGCCCAGGAAGAAACTGATCACCTGGCCTGGTGCAACGACCGCCTGGTCGAACTGGGCAGCAAGCCCAGTGTGTTCAACCCGCTGTGGTATGCGGGCAGCTATGCGATTGGCGTGGCGGCTGGCCTGCGCGGCGACGGCTGGAACCTGGGTTTCGTGGTGGAGACGGAACGGCAGGTGGAAGCGCACCTGGAAGAACACCTGCGCACCTTGCCGGCCGAGGATTTGCGCAGTCGGGCGATCCTGGAAACGATGAAGACGGATGAGGCTCGACATGCAGACCAGGCCGAAGCCGCCGGCGCACGCAAGTTGCCGCAGCCGATTCCGCGGTTGATGGCGTTGTCGTCTTCTTTGATGAAAGCCATTGCCTATCGGATTTGATGTTTCGGGTTTCGAGGCTGAATGCCGCGGGGAGCGGCTACGCCGGGGCGATTAGGGCGGATCCGTCCCCCGGCGCCGGCGAGCGTTGGCTATGGAAAGAATCGCGGCCAAGGCCGCTCCCACAAAAGTAGCTCCCACAGCAGCTGGATCAGTCGATCAGGTTGCGGCCGTGGAAGAGTTCTTCGATTTCGCGGCGCAGCTGCATTTCGACGCGCGAGCGGTCCTTGAAGGACAGGTTTTTCGCCTTCTCTTCGAACAGGTAGGTGTCGAGGTCGAATTCCTTCACGTGCATCTTGGTGTGGAAGATATTTTCCTGGTACACGTTCACGTCCAGCATCTCGTAATGCTGCTTGATGCTCTTGGACAGGTAGTTCTGGATCGAATTGATCTTGTGGTCGATGTAGTGCTTCTTGCCCTTCACGTCGCGGGTGAAGCCGCGCACGCGGTAATCCATCACCACGATGTCGGAATCGAAGCTCTCGATCAGGTAGTTCAGGGCTTTCAGCGGTGAGATGACGCCACAGGTAGCCACGTCGATGTCCGCGCGGAAGGTCGCGATGCCGTTGTGCGGATGCGTTTCCGGATAGGTGTGCACGGTGATGTGTGACTTGTCGAGGTGCGCGACCACGGCGTCGGAAATCAATTCCTTGCCGGCTGCCTTCTTGTCGATCACCGGCTCTTCGGAAATGAGGATGGTGACGGACGCACCCTGCGGATCGTAGTCCTGGCGGGCCACGTTGAGGATGTTCGCGCCGATGATGTGCGCAACCTCGGTGAGGATCTGGGTCAGGCGCTCGGCGTTATACACCTCGTCGATGTACTCGATGTAGCGCTGGCGCTGCTCTTCGGACACGGCGTAGCACATGTCGTAGATATTGAAGCTCAGGGCCTTGGTGAGGTTGTTGAAACCCTGCAGCCGCAGGCGCGGCAGTGGCTTGACCACAGTATTGATCCAATCAGGCGGAGCGGGCGCGCATTATCGGGCAAAGCGCCCCCGGGGGGAACCTTTAGGTCGCATCGGATGGCCCTGCCCTTTAGGGTCATTGATGTGCGCCACGTCACAGCCTAAGCTGTCGGTAACCTGGCAAATCCCAAGAGTGACCCATGGCACCACAACGGACTTCCCTCAGCGAAATCGGCCATCTGCGTCCCGTCGTCAGCCCGCTGGTTCTCGATGACGCATCCCTGAGCCACTTCCTGGACCAGTGCCACCGGCGCCGGCACCCTGCCCGCAGCGATATCTTCCGCCCGGGCGATGTCGCCAACACCCTGTATTACGTGGTCAGCGGCTCGCTGAGCATCATCAGCGTCGAGGGCGATGGGCGCGAGCTGGTACTGGGCTACGTGAATGCCGGCGAGTTCGTTGGTGAGATGGGCTTGTTCGTGTCCGCCAACATCCGCCAGGTGCTGCTGCGCACGCGCACCCCCTGCGAGCTGGCCGAGCTCAGTTACGAACGCCTGCACCAGTTGTTCGCCACGTCCCTGGCCAACGAGTGCCCGCGCATCCTGTACGCCATCGGCGCGCAGCTGTCGAAGCGGCTCCTTGATACCAGTCGTAAAGCAAGCCGCCTCGCCTTCCTGGACGTGACCGGCCGCATTATCCGCACGCTTAACGACCTGTGCTTCGAGCCCGATGCGCTGAGCCACCCGCAGGGCATGCAGATCCGCGTGTCGCGACAGGAGCTGGCGCGGATTGTTGGATGTTCCCGTGAAATGGCAGGCCGCGTGCTCAAGCAACTGCAGATCGACGGCAAGCTGCATGCGCGCGGCAAGACCGTCGTGGTCTTCGGTACGCGCTAAACCATGGGACGGGCCGCGCACGCCGCTCCCGACCTGGTGCAGGTACGTCTGGCGCGCGCGGATGACGGCATCGGCCTGTCGCGCCTGCTGGACGTGTTGGGCTATCCCTGTCCGGCCGAGGAAGCAGCGCAACGCGTCCTGGATCTCCGTGACGACCCCAACCAGACGGTACTGGTCGCCGAACAGGGCGGTCAGCTGGTCGGCCTTGTCTGCTGCGACCTGAGCTACTACCTGCCCCTGGGCGCCCTCACCTGCCGCATCACAGCGCTGTCCGTGGCCGAGAATGCTCAACGCCTGGGCATCGGCCGGCGGTTGCTGAAGGAATCCGAGTCGCTGGCCCGCAGCGCGGGCGCGGTCCGCATCGAACTTACGTCAGCGGCGCATCGGGAAGAAGCGCACACCTTCTATCGCGCCTGCGGCTACGGCGAAGGCGCGGTCCGCTTCGTCAAGCGGCTAGGCGACGCCTGACCGGCCTTAATGGGAGCGGCCTTTGTGGGAGCGGCCTTTGTGGGAGCGG
>JBBRXD010000156.1:0-5737 GCA_038248775.1 Lysobacterales bacterium
CGTCAGCCACCAGAACACCGGCGACGCGTGGCCGATGTATCCGATGTACGACTACGCGCATTGCATTTCCGACGCGGTCGAGGGCATCACCCATTCCCTGTGCACGCTGGAGTTCGAGGACCACCGCCCACTGTACGACTGGTGCATCGACAACATCGACCTGCCCTCCCATCCGCAGCTGTGGCAGAACCTGGTGGACGCGGGACTGGAAACCCGCGTGTCGAAGCCGCGACAGATCGAATTCTCGCGCCTCAACATCAACTACACCGTGATGAGCAAGCGCAAGCTGATGGCGCTGGTGAACGATGGGCTCGTTTCGGGCTGGGACGATCCGCGCATGCCCACGCTGCAGGGCCTGCGTCGCCGCGGCTACACACCTGCATCGCTGCGTCTGCTCGCCGACCGCATCGGAATTTCAAAACAGAATTCACTCACCGACTATTCGCTGCTGGAAGGCTGCGTACGCGAGGACCTCGATGGCAAGGCGGTGCGACGCATGGCAGTGATCGATCCGGTCAAGCTGGTCATCACCAACCTGGCGCAGGACCACGAACAAATGCTGCCCTTCCCCAATCACCCAAAGCTGCCCGAACTGGGATCACGGTTATTGCCGTTTTCGCCCGAACTGTGGATCGAGCGCGAAGACTTCATGGAATTCCCGGCAAAGGGCTTCCACCGTCTTGCCCCCGGCGGTGAAGTCCGCCTGCGTGGCGTTGGCATCGTGCGCTGCGAGGAAGTGGTGAAGGAGGGCGACCATATCGTGGCGCTGCAATGCACGCTCGACCCGGAATCGCGCGCGGGCCTAGCTGGCGCCGATCGCAAGATAAAGGGCACCATCCACTGGGTCAGCGCGCAGCATGCAGTGCTAGCCGAAGTTCGACTGTACGACCGCCTGTTCACCGTCCCCGATCCGGACAACGAGGATGAGGGCAAGACCTATCGTGACTATCTCAATCCGGTATCGGTTCGCAGCGTAGTCGCTCATCTCGAACCCGCCGCCGCGGATGTCGAGCCCGAGCAGGTATTCCAGTTCGAACGACTGGGCTATTTCGTCGCCGACCGACGCGATCATCGCGGCGACGCACCGGTCTTCAATCGCACCGTGACCCTGCGCGACAGCTGGGCACGGCCGGCGACCCCCTGAACGAGCACGAGGCGCGCGCCATGAACAATAAGCGATTGATTCGGAAACTGGCATGGGCCGCATCACTGGGCGCGATGCTGGTCCTTTCATCGTGCAGCGCGCCCGGCAACACCCCAGTCAGTGCTTCTGTGGATGCGCCGACGCCGGCGTCGCCTGTCGTCTTGCCACCCCCATCGCTCGGTGCGGATGCAGGCCGAGCCTGTCGCAGCGATTCCGATTGCGCGATGAAGGATGCGGGCAGCTGTTGCGGCTATCGCCCCGTGTGCGTCAGCAAGGACACGCCGACCTTCCCGGAAAAAGTGAAGGCCGCGTGCGCCCAGGATGGACAGGTGGGAATTTGCGGGTTCCCCGCGATCGAGGGCTGCCAGTGCGTGGCCGGCAAATGCGCAGGTGTCCTGATGATGGAAAACAGTGTGCCGCTGCAATGACGATTGGGATGCAAGTAGCCCTGGTGCTGCCCGACTGGGTGCGCGATGAAGTGCCGATGGACAAGCTCTATCCCGGTCAGCAGGAACGGATCGGGCTAGCCATCGAACTCTCGCGGTCCAATGTCGCGCACGCCACCGGCGGGCCTTTCGGTGCGGCGGTATTCGATGGCCCTGGCCGCTTGCTGGGCATCGGCGTCAATCAGGTGCTGGCGTCCAATTGTTCGGCGGCACATGCCGAAGTGATGGCGCTCGGCAGCAGCCAGCAAAACCTCCAGCGGTTTCGGCTCAACAGCGAAGGCGGACCGGTCACGCTGGCAACCTCTGCGCAGCCCTGCGCGATGTGTTACGGCGCGCTTATCTGGGCGGGTATCGACGAAGTGTTGATTGGTGCGCGCAGCGACGATGTGCAGGCGCTCGCGGGTTTCGATGAAGGTCCGCTGCCCGCGGACTGGGCGGGTGAACTGGAGCGTCGCGGCATCGCCGTGCATCGCGATCTTCTACGCGACGAAGCTTGCAAGGTGTTGCGCGATTACGGGGAGAGCGGCGTTGTCTATTGATGGCATCGAAGAAGCGACCGGCGAGGTTGGCGCACACGCCGACGGCCTGCTTTGCTACTGCCGACCCGGCTTCGAACCCGAGCTGGCCGCGGAACTGGGCGAGCGCGCGGCCTTGGCCGGTTTTCCCGGGTATGCGCGCACGCAGCGAAACTCCGGCCATGTGCTGTACCTGGGTACCGACGGCGCAGGATTGTCGCGCAGCCTGCCGTTTTCCGAATTGATTTTTGCTCGACAGAAATTGCGCTTGCTCGCGGAACTCAAGGACATCGATCCGAAAGACCGGATCACGCCCATTTTCGACGCGCTCGCTGGTCGCGGTCGCTACGGCGACCTGATGGTCGAGCATCCCGACTCCGATGAAGCCCGGCCGCTGTCGGGCCTGGCTCGCGCTTTCGGCAATGCCCTGCGTCCGGCGCTGCGACAACGCGGGCTGCTCACCGAAAAGGAAGATCCGCGTCTTCCGCGGCTGCATGTCTGCCTGCTAGCAGGCGACCATCTGTTGTTGGGTGCCAGCGATATCGGTGATGCTTCACCCTGGCCCCTGGGCGTGCCGAGGCTTCGACAATTGTCCGAGGCTCCCAGTCGTTCGGCCTTGAAGCTCGAGGAGGCCATCCTGACCCTGATGTTGCCCGAGGAGCGGACGCGCCTGGTCAAGCCGGGCATGTGCGCGGCCGACCTGGGTGCAGCGCCCGGCGGCTGGAGCTGGATTCTCGCGCGCCATCATTTCAAGGTAATCGCGGTGGACAACGGACCGATGGCGGAATCGGCGATGGCCACCGGGCTGGTCGATCATATCCGCGCCGACGGCTTCAGCTGGAAGCCGCCCAAGCCACAGGACTGGCTGGTCTGCGACATGGTCGAATCGCCTCGCAAGGTCGCGTCGCGCATGGCTGAATGGTTTGCGCTGGGCTGGTGCGAGCACGCGATATTCAACCTCAAGCTGCCGATGAAGAAGCGCTGGGAAGAAACCCGGCAATGCCTGGACGCGTTCAGGGAACAAGCCGGCAAGCCGCTTATTGTGCGTGCACGGCAGCTCTACCACGACCGCGAGGAAATCACCGTGTTCGCCACCAATCCCGCCGCACGAGGTCGCATGCTTTGAGTGCCCACCCCTTCGCCGTTTTTCGCGCTTTCGCGTTGGCTGTGGGCCTCGGCCTGGCAGTCGTCGGCAACTGTGCTGCAGGGTCCGGCTCGACCTATTTCGACGTTGTCGATACCGACCACGACAACCGGATCTCGCTGGACGAATACCTCGAGCGATTCACCTTCGCATTCCGCAAGATGGACAGTAACCGGGACTCCATCCTGCAACCGGGGGAACAACTGGTGCCGAACAGCCCGACCGTGACGTTGCTGGAACTGAAGGACCGGCTTGAAAAGCAATTCCACCGCCAGGACAAGGACAAAAATGGCTGGTTGAGCGCCCGCGAGTTCCTCGCACCGCCAGCCTGATCACAAACCCGCAGCGCGTTTCCAGAAGAACTGGGTCAGCGGCGGCAGTTTTCCGGCCAGGCCCAGCAGGTGCCCGCGCAACAGGGTCGGCACGACCGATTCATTGGAAAACAGGCGGTTGATCGCCTCGAACGAACCCGCCGCGATTGCGTTTTCACTCGCGCGCGATCGTGCCCAGCGCTGCAACCGGTGCGCGGAGCTGAAATCCCGGCCATTCGCGCGTGCATCAGCCACCAATTGGCCGAGGGACACTACATCACGCAAGCCCAGGTTGACGCCCTGCCCGGCCAGTGGATGCACCGCGTGCGCGGCATCACCGATCAACGCGACGCGCCCCATGGCCATGGGTTCGGCAAGGCGGCGGCGCAGCACAAACGCCTTGCGCTCGGAAACGCCGGTGACGTCACCCAGTCGCGCATCGAAAGCACGGGTGAGCTCCGTGCAGAAATCTTCCGGGGCCAGCGCCAGCACGCGCTCGGCTTCCGAATCGGGCAAGGTCCAGACGATGGAGCAGCGGCCGTCGGCACAAGGCAGGAATGCCAGTGGCCCGGTAACCAGGAAACGCTGCCAGGCCGTGTCCTGGTGAGGGTGCTGCGTGCTGACATAAGCGACGACGCCCTGCTGCCCGTAGTCGTGGTCGCGCGTGTGCACGCCCAACAGTGTTCGGACTCTTGAGGCGGCACCATCTGCACCGAGCACGAGCTTCGCGCGCAGCCGGGTTCCACTTTGCAATGTAAGTACAGCCTCGTTGTCGTCTTGCTCGAGTTCGAGCAATTTTTCGGGGCATAGCCGCTCGATGGACGGACTACGCGCCAACGCGGTCCACAGGCGATCCACCAGCAGTCCGTGCTCGACGATATGGCCCAGGCACTCGCGTCCCATCTGGTCCGCGTCGAAAGCCAGTTCACCACCACCGGCTGCATCCCACACCCGCATGTGCCGATAAGGATGCGCGCGTGCCGAAGCCACTGCAGCCCAGGCACCCAGTTCCTCCAGCATGGCCTGTGCATCAGGCGCCAAGGCAACCACCCGAAGATCGGGCGCGGCCTGGTTCCAGGGTTGGGGCTCGTGGGCCTCGACGATGGCGATACGCAGGCCTTCGGCAGCCAGGCGCAGCGCGGCGGCCGCACCAACGATGCCCGCACCGATCACCGCGACATCAAAGCGATCGCGACGGCTCAAGCGCTGCCCCGGGAAAGCACAGGAACGATTCCGCGAAATCCCATCGCGCCTGACACCAGCGGCGCTGACAGACCCGGCACATTGGCCAGCGCCAACAAGCCAATCGAGCGCAACAGGTGCATCGGCAACGAAGCATTCCCCGTTGCCCGCGCCAGCCCATCGCTGAAGGACAAGGTGCGCTCGCGATCTTCGCGGCGCGACCCCTGGTAGGCCTGCAGCACCGCCTCACTGCCAGGGTCGGCGTCCGCACCCGCCGCGACCAGCACCTCTGCCAACGCGAGGGCGTCGCGAAGCCCCAGGTTGAATCCCTGCGCGCCTATCGGATGGATGGTCTGCGCGGCATTTCCCATCAGCACCATGCGCCGCGAGACGATACGCTCGGCAATGACACGCGCGATCGGATACGCGCTGCGCTTGCCGACGCGAACCACGCGCCCGGCCCGCCAGCCGAAGCGTCCCTGGAAATATTCCATGTAGGCGCTATCGTCCATTGCCATCACGTTCTCTGCTTCGACGCGCGGCACGGCGCAAATCGCGCCGTACTGCCGACCCATCGGCAACAGCGCGACCGGACCGTCGGCTGTAAATCTCTCGTACGCGCCACCATCGGCCGCGCGATCGGTCACCAGGCTGCAGACCAGCAAGGTCTGCAGGTAGTCGTGCCGGTCCACGGCGATGCCGTGCGCCTGGCGCGCGAAGGACTCGGTACCGTCGGCCGCTACCAGCAGGCGCGTGGTCAATTCGCTGCCGCCAGGAGTATCACTTGCAACTGCGTCGATTCCCGACTGCAGGCGCAATGCGACACCACCTTCAATATCGCGAATGCCCGACACCGTTTGCGGCCGCAACAATTCAAGGTCCGCCAGCACAGCCAGTCGTTTCTCGAGGGCCTGGCCGAGTTCACGCGCGGGCACGACGCCGCCAAAGGCATCGCGCCCGACGTCGGCCGCTTGCAGGCGCACGACGCCGAAGTC
>JBBRXD010000157.1:0-5692 GCA_038248775.1 Lysobacterales bacterium
GCCCTGTGGCTCGACAGCGCGCTGCCGCGCTGGCGCAGCGACGCGGACGCACGTCGCGGCGAGCGGCTGGCCCGGGTTGCCGCCGACCTCGATACCGCCAACGTGGGCGAGGATTTCATACAGCTTTGCGAAACCGCGATCCGGCTTTGCCGCGAGCGCGAGATGCGTTTCGGTCGCGCGCTCGAAAAGTCCGAGTCGGCGCAGCCGTGCCTCGACTTCCTGGGCGTCGGGCAAGAACGCTATTTCCATGAATTGCATCGTTTCAACTCGCGTGAGGGCGAGCGCGTGTTCGGGCCCGGCAAGCTGTTGAACGGGCAATGCGTGCGGGAGACCACGGCCGCGATGCTGGCGAGGTTTGAGGCCCGGGGGCCGGCAAATGGTAACGAGGTCATTTCCGCGTTCAGCGAGTTGACCGGCGCCCACTAGGGCGGTGGTGGATGCTGCGAGCAAAAAAAACCGGCCCCGGTTTCCCGGTGCCGGCGCTTGCCCGAGCGGTCTGACCCGCCGGAATCCAACTCTCTTTTCCGCACACCAGTGTGCACGCAACAGATGAATCCCATGTGACAGCCCGGTCAGGCGGCCAGAACCGGGCTGCAGCCGCGTTACAATATCGGGCTAGCCCCTATGAAAAACACTCCGTGAAAGAGCATCTGCGCGAACTGGTTGCCCAGGCCCTGCTGGATCTGCGTCGCCAGGATCGGCTTCCCCAGGACCTGGCTACCCCCGATTACGTGATTGAGCGGACCAAGTCGCGCGAGCACGGTGACTATGCGACCAACATCGCCCTGTTGCTGGCCAAGTCCGCCGGCATGAAGCCGCGCGAACTGGCCGAAGCACTGGTCGCCAATTTCGGCGAGACGCAACACGTTTCCAGGATCGAGATCGCCGGGCCGGGATTCATCAATTTCAAGATTTCCCAGCCCTGCCGCCTGGCCACGGTGCGCCGCGTCTTCGAGCAAGGCGCGCAATACGGCCGGCAGTCGCCCCACTCGCGCGACTCGGTGACGGTGGAATTCGTTTCGGCCAATCCGAACGGGCCGCTGCATGTCGGCCATGGTCGCGGTGCGGCCTACGGTGCGTCGGTCGCCAACCTGCTGGAAGCCGCCGGGCACAAGGTGCAGCGCGAGTACTACGTCAATGACGCCGGCCGGCAGATGGATATCCTGGCGGTGAGCGTGTGGCTGCGCTACCACGAGCTGAGCGGCGTGAACGTGCGCTTCCCGGACAACGGCTACAAGGGCGAGTACGTGTCGGAAATCGCGCGCAGCCTGCGTGCGAAGGAAGGCGACCGGCTGCGCTTCAGCGCACTGGACATCACCGATGGCCTGCCCGCCGACGAATCCGAGGGCGGTGACAAGGAGTTGCACGTGGACGCGCTGGTCGCGCGCGCGCGCAAGCTGCTCGGCGCGCCCGACTACCGGATAGTGTTCGACGCCGGCCTGCACTGGTGCCTGGCCGACATCCGCAACGACCTGCTCGGTTTCGGCGTAGTCCACGACAATTTTTTCTCGGAACGATCGCTGACCACCGATGGCTATGTGCAAAACGCCATCGAACGCCTGCGCGAGAAGGGGCACCTGTTCGAGCTCTACGGCGCGCTGTGGTTCCGCGCCACCAGCTTCGGCGACGACAAGGACCGGGTGCTGGTCCGCGAGAATGGCGCCACGACCTACTTCGCCTCCGATATCGGCTACCTGCTGTCCAAGTTCGAGCGGGGCTTCGATCGCGCCTTGTATGTGCTGGGCGCCGACCACCACGGCTATATCGCCCGGCTGATGGCCGCCGCGCAAGGCATGGGCCTTGACCCGGCCAAGATCGAGATCCAACTGGTGCAATTCGCCATCCTGTTTCGCGGCCACGAGCGGGTTCAGATGTCCACGCGCGCCGGCAGCTTCGTGACCCTGCGCGAACTGCGCGAGGAAGTCGGTACCGATGCCGCGCGTTTCTTCTACGTGATGCGCAGCAACGACCAGCACCTGGACTTCGACCTGGAGCTGGCCAAGAGCCACTCCAACGACAACCCGGTCTATTACATCCAGTACGCGCATGCGCGCATTGCCAGCCTGTTTCGCCAGTTGAAGGAAAAGCAGCTGGCCTACAACGACAGCGCGGCCATGTCCGCACGCAAACTGCTCACCAGCGAGGCGGAAGACATCCTGTTGGTGGAACTGATGCGCTTCCCGGAAATGGTCGAGTCGGCCGCCGCTGGCCGCGCGCCGCAAGTGATGGCGCATTACCTGCGCGACACGGCGGCGGCGTTCCATGCGTTCTACAACGCGCTGCCGATCCTGACGGCCGAGGAAGAGCATCGGTACGCGCGCCTTGGCCTGTGCAAGGCCACGCAGCAAGTATTGGCCAACGGGCTGGCCTTGCTGGGCGTGTCGGCCCCGGAGACGATGTAAATGGCACGCAGCAAGAACCAGGCTCGACGCAGCGGTCGAAGCTCAGGGACCCCGGGATGGCTGTGGCTCATCACCGGGTTGCTGATTGGCGGCGTGGTGTTCGGCTACCTTCAGTTCAAGGACAAATGGGGCAAGCCGGCGAGCACCTTGCCGCAACCGGACCCGCAGGCCCAGGCACGCGCGACGCGCGGCGAAGAAGTCGCGCCTGACAAGCCCAAGCCCAAATATGATTTCTATACCCTGCTGCCCGAGAAGGAAGTCGTGATACCCGACGCTGAACTCGATGCGCAGGCGCGCGCGGAAGCGGCGAAGCCGCCGACACTGGTGGATGCCACGCAACCGACGGTGGCGACCGGTGAACCAGATGCCTCGGTGATGGCCAACCCCGGTGATGGCTTGCCGACAACGCCGGTGGCAAGCAGCGATGGGCCGCGCTATCTGATCCAGGCCGGCGCGTTCCGCGGCAGTACGGAAGCCGAAGCGCTGAAGGCGAAGATTGCGATGACCGGCGAGATCGCCCGCGTGGAAGTAGCGCAGATCAATGGCAACACGGTGCATCGCGTACGCATGGGGCCGTATCCGAATGCGAGCTCGCTGGCCGCCGCCAAGCAGGCGCTCGCCCGCCACGGCATCACCGCGCAGGCGATCAAGGTCAAGTAAGCCAGCGCGCCTGGTGGGAGCGGCCTTGGCCGCGATTGCCCTGGCCGCGATTGCCCTAGCCGCGCTTGAGCCGGATCAGCGCGGAGGTGTCTTCATCACCGAACCCCCGCTGCATCAATTCGCCGTAGTCGGCAATTGATTGATCAATAACGCTACTGCGGATGCCGGCTGCCCGGGCCATTTCGCGCACGATCAGCAGATCCTTGTGCAACAGGGCCGACTTGAAGCCCGGCGTGAAGTTGTCGGCCAGCATCGTCGCGCCACGCTTGTCCAGGAACCAGTTGCCCGCCGCACCGGCGGCCAGCGTAGGCACCAGCAGGTCCGGGGCCAGGCCGAGTTTTTCGCCCAGTGCCAAGCCTTCGCACACAGCCTGCGCGATGCCGGCCACCAGCACCTGGTTCACCGCCTTGGTGGCCTGGCCGCTGCCCGGCCCACCCATGTGCGTGATGCGCAATGCGTAGGCCTCCAGCACCGGTCGCGCCTTTTCCAGATCAACGGCATCGCCGCCGACCATGATCGAAAGCTTGCCGTTGCGCGCGCCTTCGACACCGCCCGATACCGGCGCGTCCAGGAAACCGATACCCGATTGCGCCAGACAAGCGTGGGCTTTTTTCGCCGTGTCGGAGGCGACCGTGGAATGATCGATAACCACGCTGCCGGGCACCAACACGGTTGCCAGTGCCTGCACATTGGCCAGGACATCGGCATCAGCCGAAACGCATAGCACCACCACATCGCAGTCGGAAAAATCGTCAGTGCTGGTGGCGGCGCGCACCAGCAAGTCCGTTGCTATCCGTTCGGCCTTGCCGGCGCTGCGATTGCCCACGACGCTGAGCAATCCACGCGATTGCAGGTGACCGGCCAGCGGCTGGCCCATCGCGCCCAGCCCAATGAATCCCGTTCGCATTCCTCGCCCCTTATTCGTGCACGGTCTCGTGAAGGTAGGTGTAACCCGTCAAACCAGCTTCGAGCGCATCGAGCATGTGCCCAGACTCGGCACCATCGAGTCCGGCGGCCTTTACCTTGGCGCGATAGGCATCGCGCAGGTCGTCCAGCGCGTAGCCAACGTAGTCGAGCATGACATCGGTGGTGTCACCATGGCGTTGCCGCACCAGTGTGTAACCGCCGTCTTCGGTCATGCGCACGTTGGCCGTGTCGGTATCGCCAAACAGGTTATGGATGTCGCCGAGCGTTTCCTGGTAGGCGCCGACCAAAAAGATGCCGAGCCGATAGCTCTCGCCAACCTTGGGGCTATGCAGCAACAGTGAGCTGTCGAGCGATTCGGATTCGACGTAGGTGTCGATGCGCCCGTCCGAATCGCAGGTCAGGTCGGCGATCACGCCGCGCCGGTCGGGCTGTTCGTCCAGGCGGGCGATCGGTACGATCGGGAACACCTGGTCGATCGCCCAGACATCGGGAATGGATTCGAATACCGAGAAATTGACGAAGTACTTGTCCACCAGGCGCTCGTCGAGTTCGTCGAGCACGTCGCGATGGCTTTTTTCATCGCCGGTCAGCCGCTTGCGCACGTGGTGGGCGATGGCATAGAACAGATCGTCGAGCTGCGCGCGCTGCGCCAGCGACAATTGCCCCAGCGCATACAGCGACTGCCCTTCCGCCAGCGCCTGCTGCGCTTCCAGGTACAGCTCCAGCACCGGCCGGGTGTCCAGCGCGGCATGGGTTTCACGCAGGTGGCGAAGCGAGGCCGGTTCGGCCGGCTGCACCGGCGGCACCGAACCTTCCGGCGCACGCTCGACTTCCGACACGTTCACCACCATCACCGCATGGTGCGCGGTCATCGCCCGGCCGGCCTCGGTGATCATCATCGGCGGTGGCAGTGAGAATTCCGCACAGGCTTCGGCCAGCGGCTGCACCAGCGTATGCGCGAACTGGTCCAGCCCGTAGTTGATCGAGCAATAGCCGCGCGAACGCGTGCCTTCGTAATCCACGCCCAGGCCGCCACCGGAATCCATGTAACGGATGCCGCAACCCATGCGCGAGAGTTCTACGAAGTAGCGCACGGCCTCGCGCATGCCGCTGGCGATGTCACGCACGTTGGATATCTGCGAGCCCATGTGGAAATGCAGCAGCTGCAAGGCGTCGAGCATGTCGGCGGACTTCAGCTTCTCGACCAGGTCGAGCACCTGTCGCGGCGAGAGGCCGAACTTGGCCTTGTCGCCACCGCTGTTCTGCCACTTGCCCGCGCCCAGGGATGCCAGGCGCATGCGCACGCCCAGGCCCGGCTTCACCCCCAGCGCCTTGGATTCCTCGATGATGATGGCCAGCTCGGACGGCTTCTCCACCACCAGGAAGGTCTGCAGGCCCAGCTTGCGACCGATCAGCGCCAGGCGGATGAACTCCCGATCCTTGTAGCCGTTGCAGATGACGATGCTGCCCGGACGGGCCAGGCCGAGCACCGCCATCAGCTCGGGTTTCGAACCCGCTTCCAGGCCGAAACCCTGGTCGCCCTGCGCGGCCAGCTCACCGGCCACGTTGAAATGCTGGTTGACCTTGATCGGATAGACGGCCGTGTAACCGCCGCTGTAGTCGAGTTCGTCCATCGCTTTCTTGAACGCCGCCTGCAGCTTGCGCAGGCGATCGCCCAGGATGTCGGAGAAGCGCAGCAACAA
>JBBRXD010000158.1:0-5681 GCA_038248775.1 Lysobacterales bacterium
ACCTTGGGCAACAACCATGCATCCAGGATCGCCTTGGCGACGGGTGCAGCCGACGTGGACCCGAAGCCACCGTGCTCTACCACCACCGCCACGGCGATGCGCGGGTCGTCCGCCGGCGCATAGGCGATGAACAGCGCCTGGTGCCGAAGATGCAAGGGCAGGTTGTGCGGATCCAGGCGCATATTGTTCTTGTTGCTGACTACTTGCGCGGTGCCGGTCTTGCCGGCGATCAAGTAGGGCGAGTTGATGCCGATGGCACGCGCCGTGCCGGTCGGCCCGTGCACGACGGCCAGCATGCCCTCCTTCACGGCGGCGATGTTGGCCATGTTGGTGGAGATGCGTTCTTCCTGCGGCTGCGGCTCACGCAGCCACGGCGCGGCGAATCCCTGGCGCGTCGCGCGCAGCAGGTGCAGGCGATGGCGCACGCCATTGTTGGCAACCGACGCGGTGGCCTGCGCCAGTTGCAGCAGGGTCGCCTTCCACATGCCCTGGCCGATGCCAGCGTTGACGATGTCTCCCTGGTACCAGGGCTGCTGGAAACGCGTGCGCTTGAATTCAGGCGACGGCAGGATGCCGCCGGTCTCGCCAACCATGTCAATGCCAGTGGGCCGCCCGAAACCGTAGCGGTCCATGTACATGTCGAACCTGTCAACGCCCATGTCGAGCGCGAGCTGGTAGTAGTAGGTGTTCACCGACTGCGCGATGGATTCCTTCAGGTCCGTCCAACCGTGGCCACCCGCGTGCGAATCGCCGAAGCCACGACCCCTGCCGCGAATCCGGAAAGTGCCGGTGGACAGGATGCGATCGCCGGGACGACGCAGTCCTGACTCCAGTCCCGCCAAGCCCATGAAGGGCTTGATGGTGGAACCGGGCGGCGTGCCGCCATGCAGGTTGCGGTCGAACAAGGGCCGCGACATGTTGGTGGTCAGTTCGTTGTAGTCCTTGTGCGAAATGCCATTGACGAAAAGATTGGGATTGAACTGCGGCAGGCTGACCATCGCCAGGACTTCGCCAGTGCGCGTATCCACGGCGACTGCCGCGCCATCGCGGTCACCGAATGCGGTGACGGCAGCCTGTTGCAGATCGGCATCGATGCTCAGTTGCAGGTCGGCACCAGGCAAGGACGGCACGTTGTTGACGACGCGCAACACGCGGCCTTCGACATTCTGCTCGACGTTTTCGTAACCGATCTCGCCGCGCAGGCGGTCTTCGTATTTGCGCTCAAGCCCTGACTTGCCGACATGGGTCAGCGCCGAATACTTGCTGTCGCCCAGCGCTTCAAGGTCTTCGGCGTCGAGCCGGCCCACGTAGCCGACGACATGCGAGAATAACTGGCCGTGCGGATAGCGTCTGGTCAGGTAGGGCACCACATCCACGCCGGGAAAGCGATGGCGATTGACCGCGAGCCGGGCGCGCTGTGCCTCGCTCAGGCGAAGCTTCAGGACGACCGGTCGGAAACTCCGAATCGCCTTCCGCGTGGCCTGGAACTGCTGCAACTCTTCCTCGCTCAGGCCGATCAGCGCATTCAATCCCGCCAGCGTTGCCTTCAGGTCCCCCGTCTGGTCGGGTACGACTTCCAGTCGATAGGCCGGCACGTTGTCCGCGATCAGCTTGCCATTGCGATCATAGATAAGCCCGCGCGCTGGCACGACCGGGCGAGGCTTGATGCGGTTGGCTTCCGATCGCGTGCGGTATTCCTCGTGCTGCAACACCTGCAACCGGAAGTAGCCCAGGCTCAATCCAGCCAGCGCGAGAGAAATGCCGATGAATCCAATCAGCGCGCGGCGCTGGAACTGGACCGCCTCCGCCTGAGGGTTCTTCATCTGGTGACGCCGAGCGCTTTGCATCGGCTCAGCTTCGCTCGCGTGCACGCAGGCGCGCCAGGTCAAGCAGCACGTACAACCACGGCCACAACAACACGCCCAATACCGGCGCCAGCCAATACAACCAACCATGCAATGGCGAACCGGCAAAGAAGTGGATTAACCACGAGATGATCCGGTCGTTCAGTAGCAGCAGACCGATCGCAACGGCCTGTTGCCACAGTGGGAAGAAACGAAGCCGGGCGCGGAAGTGCTGCACGATGTATGTGAGCACGACCAGGCGAAATGCCTGTTCACCCAACAGGGAGGCAGTAAGGATGTCGGCGCAAAGCCCGACCACGAAGGCGGTACCCAGACCGACGCGATTGGGCGCTTCCATCAGCCAGTAGGCGAGCAACATCGCCAGCAGGTAGGGACGCACCGATTGCAGCACGGCAGGCAAGGGAAGCACGGCAAAGACCAGGCCCAGCGCGAAGCTGCCATGGATCAGCCATCCGGTCGGCGGACGAATCACGGAGCTGCCTCCGCCGGCGGGCCGACATCGATGGCCGGTGCCCGGTTGCTGATCAGCAGCACTTCTTTACCGCGATCAAGATGCGCCGCGGGCGTGGCGTCGGCGGTAACGAACAGGCGCAGCTTGTCGGGCTGCACGCCGGTGATCGTGCCGACCGGAAAACCCGCCGGGAAACGCCCGCCGATGCCGGAGGTGATCAACACATCACCGCTGCGCACATCGGCGCTTCGTGGAATATTGGGTAAGACCAGGCGATCACTTTGACCGGTGCCGTAGGCAATCGTGCGCAGGCCCGATCGCGCCACCTGCACCGGCACCGCGTGGTCCGGGTCGGTGACCAGCAGGGCCATGGATCGATTCCTGCCGACCTCCACCACCTGGCCAAGCACGCCGCCGGAATCAATCAGCGCCTGGCCAAGCACGACGCCGCTTTCGCTGCCGGCATCGAGCACCAGGCGCTGCCGAAAGGGATCGAGATCGATATCCAGGATGCTGACCATCTGCACGTTCAGGCTATAGCCGCGGGTGCCGCCCAGCAGTTGTCGCAGGCGCTGGTTTTCATCTGCCACCGCCTTGAGTTGGTGGATTCGCGCGATGGCGATTTCCAGGTCTTTGCGACGCTGGATGTTTTCAGCCTGCAACTGGCCGCGCAAGGCAAATTCGTCGCGGCCGCCGCGAAACAGTCGCATTGGCGCTGACGCGACCCACCAAAAAGGCTCGGTAACGATGGACAGCTTCTGTCGCACCTGGCTGCCGTAGCCCATGCGCTGGTCGGCGACCATCAAGGCAGTGGCCAGCCCAAGGAAAAATACCAGCGGCAGTGCCGTCAAGGCACTTTCGCTCAGTCGATTGGACTTCTTGCCAGCGTAGGCCACGCGTGTTTCCGGCTAGGCAGTGGACCGGAGATCAGGCACCGGCAATCGAGACTCGCACCCGCTGATCGCCTGGAAAGGAATTGCCACATTCCTTTCCAGTGCCATTGTCACTCCGATGAGAACATTCCATTGCCGTGCGTGTCGATCAACTCGAGCGCACGACCGCCACCACGGGCAACGCAAGTCAGCGGGTCGTCGGCCACGTGCACGTGCAGACCAGTCTCTTCAGAGATCAGCTTGTCAAGATCGCGCAGCAACGCACCACCACCGGTCAGCACGATGCCGCGCTCGGCGACGTCGGAGCACAGTTCCGGCGGCGTTTGTTCGAGCGCATGCTTGATCGCGCTGATGATGCCAGCGAGCGGTTCGTGCAAGGCCTCGAGGACTTCCGTCGTGTTGATCGCGATCATGCGCGGCACGCCTTCGGCGAGGTTGCGACCCGACACTTCCATCTCGCGGACTTCCGCCTGCGGATAAGCGTTGCCGATTTCGATCTTGATACGCTCGGCCGTGGTCTCGCCGATCAGCGTGCCGTGGCTGCGGCGCACGAAGTTGATGATGGCCTCGTCGAAGCGGTCGCCGCCGATGCGCACCGATTGCGAGAAGACGATGCCGTTGAGCGAGATGACCGCGACCTCGGACGTGCCGCCGCCGATGTCGATGACCATGGAGCCGCGGGCTTCGTCCACCGGGATGCCGGCGCCGATGGCGGCGGCCATCGGTTCTTCGATCAGGTAGACCTCGCGGGCGCCGGCTTCTTCAGCCGATTCCTTGATGGCACGCCGCTCGACCTGGGTCGAACCGCAGGGAACGCAGATCAGCACCCGCGGGCTGGGCCGCAGGAAGCGCGAGGTATGCACCTTGCGGATGAAGTGCTTGAGCATTTCCTCGGTGTGGGTGAAGTCGGCGATCACGCCATCCTTCATCGGCCGATGGGTGGTGATGTTGCCGGGCGTACGGCCGAGCATGCGCTTTGCTTCGGCGCCGACAGCCGCGACTTCGCGAATGCCATTGCTGTGGCGCACGGCCACGACCGATGGTTCGTTCAGGACTATGCCCTGGCCACGAACGTAGATAAGGGTGTTTGCCGTGCCCAGGTCGATCGACAGGTCGTTCGAGAACAGGCCGCGCAGGTACTTGAACATCAGGGGGAGCCTGCTTTTGTGGGATTTGGGAAGCTTTGTAGGTTAGCAACCGGGGTCGGCGCGAGCAAGGAAAATACCTTGCAAAATGCGCGACGCCGCAACGGGTAGTGCGCGATGCCCTTCGGGTATTTGTGTGGTTTGCGTTACCATGGCGGCCGTTCGCGCCCGGATCCCGGCGCCTTGATTCCACAGGATGCACCGATGCCTGCTGCCTTGATCTGCGGATCCCTCGCCTACGACACCATCATGGTCTTCCAGGACCAGTTCAAGAACCACATCCTGCCCGACAAGGTTCATATCCTGAACGTGTCGTTCCTGGTGCCCAGGATGCGCCGCGAGTTCGGCGGCTGCGCCGGCAATATCGCCTACAACCTGAAGCTACTGGGCGGTAACCCGATCCCGATGGCGACGGTCGGCCAGGACTTTGGCCCGTACCGCGAGCATTTCGAGGCTTGCGACATCAATCTGGGCCACGTGAAGGCGATCGACGGGCTGTTCACCGCCCAGGCGTTCATCACCACCGACCTCGACGACAACCAGATTACCGCTTTCCATCCGGGCGCCATGATGCGCTCCTTCGAAAACCACGTCGCCGACGTGGCCGACGTCGGCTTCGGCATCGTCGGACCAGACGGCTACGAGGCCATGCTGCAGAACTCGCGGGATTTTGCCGAACTGGGCATTCCCTTCATCTTCGACCCGGGCCAGGCCATGCCGCTGTTCAATGGCCGCGAGCTGACCACGATGATCGAACAGGCCACCTACGTCACCGTGAACGACTACGAGTCAAGCCTGATCCAGGAACGCACCGGCCTGAGCGAGAAAGACATCGCTGAGCGGGTCCAGGGTTACCTGGTGACCCGCGGGCCGGCGGGCTCGGAAATCCATACCAAGGCGGGCATGGTCCAGATTCCTGTCGCCAATGCCATCCGGGTTGTGGATCCGACCGGCTGTGGCGACGCCTACCGCGCCGGCCTCATCTACGGCCTGATGAACGGGATGGACCTGGCCACCACCGGGCGCATCGCGTCGCTGATGGGCGCGCTGAAGATCGAGAGCCTCGGCCCGCAGAACCAGCGCTTCACCTTTGATGAATTCGCCGAGCAGTTCCGCCAGCAATTCGGTTACGCGCTTCGCTGACCTGACCGCCGCTGATGTGCGAGCGGCCTCTGTGGGAGCGGGGCGGGGGGGGCCAGGGGTCCCAAACAAAGCCGCCCCCCCCCCCCCCCCCAAAAAAAAAAACCCACAAAAAAACCAAACCAACCACACCGAGGGGGGGCCCCCCCCCCCCCCCCCCCCCCCCCCCCCCCCCCCCCCCCCCCCC
>JBBRXD010000159.1:0-5666 GCA_038248775.1 Lysobacterales bacterium
AGTGATTTCCACGCCCCCGTGGGAGCGGCCGCTCCCACAGAGGCCGCTCCCACAGAGGCGGCTCCCGCATTCTCGAAGGTCCCCCCATGCAATACATCTACACCATGATTGGCGTCAGCAAGACCGTGCCGCCAAAGCGCCAGATCATCAAGGACATCTCCCTGAGCTTCTTCCCGGGGGCCAAGATCGGCCTGCTGGGCCTGAATGGCGCAGGCAAGTCCACCGTTCTGCGGATCATGGCCGGCGTGGACACCGACTTCCAGGGTGAATCGCGCCCGGCGCCAGGCATCAAGATCGGCTACCTGGAACAGGAGCCGAGACTCGACCCGGAAATGACCGTGCGCGAGGCGGTCGAGGAAGGCGTGGGCGAGTTGCTGCACGCGCAGGCCGAACTGGACAAGGTCTACGAGGCCTACGCCGAGCCCGATGCTGATTTCGACAAGCTGGCGATCAAGCAGCAGCGCCTGGAAGCGATCCTGGCCAGTGGCGATGCGCACACGCTGGAACAGCAGTTGGAAGTAGCAGCTGACGCGCTGCGCATCCCGCCGTGGGATGCGCTGTGCGGCAAGCTGTCGGGCGGCGAAAAGCGCCGCGTCGCACTGTGCCGCCTGCTGCTGTCGAAACCGGACATGCTGCTGCTCGACGAGCCGACCAACCATCTGGACGCCGAGTCGGTGGAATGGCTGGAACAATTCCTGGCGCGCTTTCCGGGCACCGTGGTCGCGGTAACGCATGATCGCTACTTCCTGGACAACGCTGCCGAGTGGATTCTGGAACTCGATCGCGGCAAGGGCATTCCGTGGAAGGGCAACTACACCAACTGGCTGGAACAGAAGGAAGAACGCCTCAAGCAGGAAGACTCGTCCGAAAAGGCCCGCCAGAAAGCCATCACCCGCGAACTGCAATGGGTGCGCTCGAATGCGCGCGGCGGCCAGTCGAAGGGCAAGGCCCGCTTGGCCCGCTTCGAGGAAATGAATTCGGTCGAATACCAGAAGCGCAACGAGACCAACGAAATTTTCATTCCGCCAGGCGAGCGCCTGGGCGATCGAGTGATTGAATTCAAGAACGTGTCAAAATCCTTCGGTGACCGCTTGCTGATCGACGACCTGAGCATTACCGTGCCACCGGGCGCGATAGTCGGCATCATCGGCCCCAACGGCGCCGGTAAATCCACCTTCTTCAAGATGATCACCGGTCGGGAAAAACCCGACAAGGGCGAAATCAACATCGGCCAGACCGTGCAAATGGCCTATGTCGACCAGAGCCGCGAAGCGCTGGAAGGCAACAAGAATGTCTGGCAGGAAGTGTCTGGCGGATCCGACATCATCACCATCGGCAAGGTCGAGATCCAGTCGCGCGCCTACATCGGCCGCTTCAACTTCAAGGGCTCTGACCAGCAAAAGCTGGTCGGCACGCTGTCGGGTGGTGAACGTGGCCGCCTGCACCTGGCCAAGACCTTGCTGCAGGGCGGCAACGTGTTGCTGCTCGACGAGCCATCCAACGACCTGGACATCGAAACCCTGCGCGCGCTGGAAGATGCGTTGCTGGAATTCCCCGGCTGCGTGATGGTGATTTCGCATGACCGCTGGTTCCTTGACCGCATCGCGACACATATCCTGGCCTTCGAAGGTGACTCCCACGTGGAATTCTTCCCGGGCAATTACCGCGAATACGAGGAAGACAAGCGTCGCCGCCTGGGCGAGGAAGGCAGCCAGCCGCATCGCCTACGCTACAAGGCGCTCAAGTAATCATGAATTTCATGGCCGCCCTTCGGACACGCTGGACCAGCGCCAATACGCTGGTCTGCGTCGGGCTGGATCCGGAACTGGCGAAATTCCCGCTGCACCTGCGCGACAAGCCCGATGCGGTGTTCGAGTTCTGTCGCAGCATCGTTGATGCCACGGCAGGGTTTGCCTGCTGCTTCAAGCCGCAGATCGCGCACTTCGCCGCGCTGGAAGCCGAGCACACGCTGAAAAAAATCATCACCCACATCCACGACAACCATCCGGGCCTGCCGGTGATCCTGGACGCCAAGCGCGGCGATATCGGCAGCACGGCCGAGCGCTATGCGGTGGAAGCGTTCGATCGCTACGGCGCGGATGCGGTGACGCTGAATCCCTACCTCGGCCGCGATTCAGTGCAGCCGTTCCTGGACCGCGCCGACAAGGGCGTGGTGCTGCTCTGCCGCACCTCGAACGCGGGCGCAGGCGATTTCCAGGACCTCGATTGCGGCGGCAAGCCGCTTTACCAGCGCGTAGCCGCGAAAGTGGCGGACGAATGGAATGGCAACGGCAATTGCCTTTTGGTGGTCGGCGCGACCTGGCCACGCGAATTGGCCGAGGTGCGCGCCATCGTGGGCGAGATGCCCTTCCTGGTGCCCGGCATTGGCGCGCAGGGTGGTGATGTGGAAGCCGTGGTAACGCACGGCTGCACCGGCGATGGCACGGGCCTGGTGATCAGTTCGTCGCGGGCGATACTTTATGCGGGTAATGGCGAGGATTTCGCCGAGGCCGCGGGCGCTGCGGCGATGGAACTGCGCGATTCGATCAATCGCTTGCGGATGTCTGGCTAGAGCTATCGCGGCCAAGGCCGCTCCCACAAGGCCGCTCCCACAAGGCCGCTCCCACTAGGCTGGGCGGCGCACCAGCACGCGTGCTGCGGCCAGCACGAAGTGGCCCCACAGGCCCAGCCACAAGACCGGTTTCAGCCAGCCTTTTGTTTCCTGGGCTTCGAACTTGCAGAAGTATCGCCACAGGCTGAGGTGCTTCTGCCGCTCGACCCAGACCGGTCGCGCCCGGCCCGATTCGCCACCAACATGCAGCACGGTGATGTCGTTGGCCACCAACACTTCGTAGCCCGCGTACCGCGTGCGTCGGCACAGGTCGAGGTCTTCGACGTGCATGCGAAAACTTTCGTCGAAGCCACCCAACTGCAGGAACAGGCCGACCGGCATCAGCATCAGCGCGCCGGAAATGGCTTCCACCGGTTGCAACACGGCCTTCGGGTCGCGGCCGAGGTAGAGGTCGTCGCGGCGACCGCGGCGGTCGAGCAATTCGCGCAGTGAAGGATCGCGGCGACGCGATGCAGGATCCGGTCGCCCGTATTCGTCCACCAGTTCCACGCCCAGCATGCCTGCACCCGCGCGCTGCACGCCGTGCCTCACCAACCGTTCCAGGGCACCTGATTCAAGGTAGCAATCGGGATTGACGAACGCGACCCAAGGCGTAGCAAGCGCACTGGCACCTTGGTTGCAGGCAGCAGCGAAGCCACGGTTGTCGCTGTTGCGCACGACCGTGACTTGTTGGTGACGATCGGCGAAATCGCGCAACAGGTCGAGCGTGCCATCGTCGGAGGCGTTGTCGATGACCACGATGCGCACCACCGGATCGGAGGCGAGCAACAGGTCGAGGCAGCGACGGATGGTGCGTGCAGACTGGAAGGTCACCACGACCACGCCAATATCGGTAGCCGAATTCGCGCGACCCGCGCCGATCGGCCTGCCCTGGAAGGAATGGCGCGATTCGGTGCTCATGTCAGTGGAAGAGATCCCGCTGCGGCCCACTTTTCGCCAGCTCGTCCATGCGTGCCTGCAGGCGCTCGCGCAGCCCGCGCAGCGGATCGGACAGGATGAAGCGGGCGATCTGTTCCTGGTACTCGGGCCAGCGCGAGACCAGTACCGACAGGTCATCCTGCACGTGGCCGATGCCCAACACGGCAGGTTGCCGCACGACATAGGCGGCCGGGCAGAGAATATTGCGCCAGCCCATGGTCGCGGCGCGGCGACAGAAGTCGTCAATTGCGCGCTCGCCGTCGAAACTCTGCGCGTCCAGGGCGCCCAATTGGCCGAGCGCCGCGCGCCGGATCAATACGCAGGGGCCGGAGGCTGCGGGCAGTTCGGGACATTCGTTCCAGGGCGCGGCGGCCGCAGCCTCGGCAATGGCTTCGGGAAATTCGGGGACGGGATTGTCTTCACCCGGTCGCGGAAACGAAGCGAGCTCGCCGCGATTGGACCAGGCACAAACCGTGGCGATATTGGCTTGCTTGCGCGAATACTGGGCAAGGCGCTCGAGCCATCCGGGGGTACTGACGGCGTCGGCCTGCAGCACCACCACGTCACGATCACCGCCGGCGATGGCGGCGTTGATATTGGCCGCCAAGCTCAATGTCGTGTCGGCCCGCCGGTACTCGGCATCCAGGCGGCTACGGTCGCACCAGCGACGCGCAAGCGCCTCGGCCAGCGGATCGCCATCGGCATGGTCGGCAACCAGGACGTGCGCAGCCGAAGGCAAGGTCCGTTCCAGTGATGCCAGGCATGCGTCGAGGGCAGCCACGGAATACGCGACTGGCACCACGACGCTGGGCAGCAGCAATGCCGTCATGCGCCGCCGCCGACACGTGGGCCGGTCACTGCCTTGCAGGCTTCGCGCCGGCCTTGCGCAAGGGATCGAGGCCGCGGAAACGCTCGCCGTATTCGTCGGTCAAGCGGCGCGCTTCACCCGGATCGCGAATGATCGTCGGCGTGATCAGCACCAGCACTTCCTGGCGGTTGTCCTTCTGGTTCTGGCTGCCGAACAAGCCACCGATCACGGGAATACGGCTCAGGAAAGGAAAGCCGTCGGAACCCTTGCCCTGCTCGGTCTTGATCAGGCCAGCGAGCACGATTGTCTCGCCATCCTTCACCGCAACCTCGGTGTGCAGCTTGTTGTTGTCCACGCTGATGTTGCCGCCGATTTCCGGGCCGCCGACGCTGGGCGAGCTGACATCCTGGGTGATTTCCATGAAGACCATGCCATTGCTGCTGATGCGTGGCTTGACCTTCAGGCTGACGCCGGTCTGGCGGAATTGCACCTGGCTGTAGACGTTGTCGTTGTTGGAGTTGCCAGAGTTGTTGAGGATGGTACTGGCGACTGGAATCTGCTGGCCGGAGCTGAAATCGGCCTCGACGTTGTTGCGCACCGTCACCGACGGCGCAGACAGCACACGGACGTCGGAAACCGAGTCGAGGGTACTCAGCACCACCTTCGCACTGGGGCCAAGGAAAGTGAAGCTGGCGCCGGCGGGGAGGATGCTGGTGCCGGAATTGCGCCAGTCGTTGATGGAGTTCGCCGTGCCGGCATCGGCGCCGGTGATATCGTTTCCGAAGAACCAGCTGACGCCGTAGCTGAGCGCGTTGTTGAGCTTCACCTCGACCACCTGGGCTTCGATGTGCACTTGCAACGGCATGCTATCGAGACGTTCGATGGCGCGCCGGATCGACTCCCACTGGCCCGGGCTGGCGCGCACCAGCAGTGAATTGCTTTCTTCCACTGCGCTGATGCCCACGTCGCCACCGCCAATACTGATGGTTGACTGGCTGTTGCCCGAAGGCCCGGCGCTGTTGTTACTGGCAGGCAGCGGCCTGTCGGCGGCCGGCATGTCGGTGGTGCGCACTTCCACAGGCTCAAGGCCAGGCATCAGGGAGGGCGCGCTGGTCTTGGTGGTGCTGGCATTGCCGTAGACGTTGCTGAGTTGTTCGGCCAGGTCCACGGCTTTCACGTACTGCACTTCGTAGGTGTACAGGCGCGCGCCTTCGCCACCTGCATCCATGCGTTCGATCCACACTTCCACGTCGCGCAGGTACTTGGGCTGCGGCGTGATCACCATCACCGCATTCTGTCCTTCCAGCG
>JBBRXD010000160.1:0-5593 GCA_038248775.1 Lysobacterales bacterium
GGCCTTGTGTGGGAGCGGCCTTGGCCGCGATCCCCAACTCAATAAGCCGACCCACCCCCCTGCGTCGAACTCAACACACCCGCCGTCACCGACACGCGGTAGCCACTACCCCCCGAGCGTTGCCAGGTCGGCACGTTGAAACTGCTGCCGGCCGCAATTCGCCCAACCGCGATATCCAGATAGGTCAGGGGCTTCTTCGCCGCGCACTGTTCCGGCATGCCGGGCGCCTTCAAAAAATACACGTTGCCAGTGCCGACCACCGTCGCATTGCCATTGCTGTCGACCAGCAACGCGGTCTGTTCGTCCACCGCGATGCCGCGCGGCGCAGCGCTCCAGCCATTGGCGGCCACGCGGCACAGGAACGCAATGTCGCGACCCATGCGATCGCGCGCGCCGAAGTGCGGGTCGCCGATGATGTCCTGCATGACCGGCAAGGTCGCGAAGTCTCGACCGAAGGTCATGTAGCGATTGAAGGGGTCGGCCATGGCCTGGCTCGAGGTCGCGCCCTGGCTGCCCTGCGCGGTGTAAACAAATTGCGTGAGTACGTTCAGGCCGGCACTGGTGCCGCCGACCGGTACCCCCGCCGCGATGCGTGCGTTCAAGGTTGACTGCACCGGTGTGCCTTTCCAGTAATTGATGTAGTTGGACTGGTCGCCGCCCGCGATCCAGACCATTTCCGCCTTGGCGATGATGGCCGCGACGGCCGGCGTATTGGCCGCAGTGAGGTCTGGAATGACCAGCGTGGCCACGGAATTCGCGCTTGGGCACAGGTCGAGGATGTAGGGGTTGTAGGCGTCGGTGCCGGTGGCGCGGATGATCAGGAAATCGCCGTTGCCGCCCAGTCCGCACATCCACTGGAAAGCCGCGTCCACGTCCGTGCTTCCGCCCATCAGCACTACACCTGCCGTGGTGGCGCGGGAAACGTCGGCGGTGCTGCCCACGCGTGCGTAGGTGTAGGCAGGCCTCTTGCCGGCGAACACCGGGGACGCGAGGGCAAGCAAGCACAGCACAACGACGAATCGAGCCATCATCGGGACACCCTTTTCCGGGAAGAACGTGACCGGAGTCTCACCCGGCGGTGGCTGGACTTCAAGCACGCACTTGGCCTGCTTGGAAGTTTGCGACAATAGCAGTCCTCACCCGTCCTGGACGCACCGATGGCCAAGCTTCGAATCCTGTCCGCCGCCCTGCTGCTGACCCTGGTGGCGTCCTGCGACACCCTGCCGACACGCACGCAGGCCACGGCCGACTCGGGCGCCGCGCCGCTGGCCGCCGGCAAGGCAGCGATGGTGCCCAACGACAACCTCAACGCCGTGGCCTGGATGCAGACCTCGGTGGAGTATCGCCTGATTGCCGGGCAGGCCTGGCGCGGCGCGCTGGTGCAGCTGGACCGGGCGATCAAGGCCCCGTCCTGGGACGCGCTGACCCGGGAAGACCGCGCCAACAAGGCCAACGGCCTGCCGCCGGCGATCATCGTGGACGTGGACGAGACCATGCTCGACAACTCGCCCTACCAGGCGCGGCTGATCCGCGACGGCCAGGCCTATAACGAAGCCACCTGGGCCGAGTGGGTAAAGGAAGAGGCGGCCAAACCGGTGCCCGGTGCCTTGGAATTCGCCCGCGCCGCCAGCGCCCGCGGCGTCAAGATCTTCTATTTGTCCAACCGCGCTGAAGACCTGGGCGATGCCACGCTCAGCAACCTGCGCAAGGCCGGCTTTCCGGTCAAGGACGCCAGCCAGTTCCTGGGCCTGGGCGTGGTGGTGGACGGTTGCGAAAGCGAAGGCTCGGAAAAGGGCTGCCGTCGCCAGCTGGTCGGCCGCAAGTATCGCGTGCTGATGCAGTTCGGCGACCAGATCGGTGACATGGTAACGGTGGTCGCCAATTCGACCGAAGGTCGCGAGCAGGCAGTCCGGCCCTACCTGGGCTGGGTCGGGGAGCGCTGGTTCATGTTGCCCAACCCTACTTACGGCAGTTGGGAACCGGCCTTGTTCAACAACAGCTGGTCGCAGCCCGAAGCCGAGCGCCGGCAGCAGAAACTCGACGCCCTGCGCTACTAGCCGACCCGTCTGGCCCAGCCCGCTCAGGCGGCAGGGGAAGGCAATCTGCTAAATTCGCCTTCCGTCCTCCCGCCCGGCCCTGATGTCGCGACTGTTTTCCCGCTGGCTACCGCTGACCCTGCTGGCCTTGCTCGCCCTGGTGGGCTGTCGCCGCGAGGCCGTGGCGCCGGGCGACCCGGTCGCCGCCGTGAAGGGCATGGCCGGCGCGTTGAAGGACAACAACCTGGTCCGCTACTCACGCCTGTCGATGCCGCCGGCCTTGCACAAGCAAATGGAGGCACGCTGGAAAGCCAACCTGGCCCTGGCGCCGGCACCCACGCCCGCCCAGCAGGAAGATTATGCGAAGTGGATGAACCGCCTTACCGCGGCCGATGCTGAAACGAAACTTTATGTCACCTTTGACCGGAGAGTGAACAAGATTGAAGCAGAACTTGGCTCGCAGTGGCCGCTGATGCAGGCCACGGGCGGCATCTTCCTCAATGGGGTTATCACTGCCAACTCGAAGCTGACCGCTGCCGAGAAGGCGCACGCCAAGGCCATGGGCTCGACCTTGATCAACTGGTTGAAGCCCGAACGGGTCACCGACCGCGATCGGGCCCGCCAAGCGATTGCCGTCCTGACCGAAACCGCGCGCGCGATCAACCTGCCCACCCTGGCTGACAGCCGGCGCCTGGAGATGATTCCCGCGCTTGAAAAGGCCGGCCGGGGCCTGGGCGGCCTGAAGCAGATGGGCCGAATCTACGGCTTGGACGCCGACCTTTCCCTGTCCCAGGTGAAGGCGCGGGTGAAGGCGGTCGAGGGCTCGGTGGCGACGATGGACGTCAGTTATCCGCTGTTGGGCAAGACCGTCAGTTTCGAGATGCAATTGTTGCGCCGAGACGGCCGCTGGTACAGCGCCGATGCGGTGCGCAATGCCGAGCAGGCGCTGGCCCGGCCGCCCGGCCCGACCCCGGCGACGGCCGCGCGATGACCGAGCAGCCCGAATTGCCGCTCGAACCACCCTCGCCGCCGCCCGCCGCGTCGCCGCCCGCCGCGCCCGCTGCAGCCACCCGCGTGCCGTCCCAGGCGCAATCGCGTCCGCCCTGGTGGGTGCGCCTGATGGAGCGGCTGCTGGCGCCATGGATCGAGATCAAGCGCGAGCCGACCGTGCCGCCGTTCCTGCTCGACCGTCCGGTCTGCTATGTGATGGAGAACTACGGCCTGTCCAATGCCCTGATATTGGATCGCGCCTGCCGCGAAGCCGGGCTGCCCTCGCCATTCGCGCCGCTGCCCAGCGATCCACTCGGTCGAAAACGCGCCTACATCGCGCTGTCGCGCCGCGGTGGTGGCGCCGCGCAGGGCACCAAGAAAAAGAGTTATTCGCAGGGTCTGTCGCGGCTGTTGATGTCGCATCGCATTTCACCCGACCAGGATGTGCAACTGGTGCCGGTGTCGATTTTTGTCGGTCGCGCGCCGGCCCGGCAGTCGGGTTGGTTCTCGGTGTTGTTCTCGGAACACTGGGCGCTGGTCGGCCGTTTCCGCCGCTTGCTCGCCATCCTGTTGAATGGTCGCGATACGGTCGTGCAATTCTCGCCCAGCTTCCCGGTGCGCGACATCCTGGCCGAGCAACTGCCGCACGAGCGCACCGTGCGCAAGACCTCGCGGGTGTTGCGCGCACATTTCCACAAGATTCGTGCCGCGGTCATCGGCCCCGATCTTTCAACCCGGCGCTTGCTGGTGGACCGTGTGCTGGATGCCGAGCCCGTGCGCAAGGCGATTACCGATCAAGCCCGGCGCGACGGCAGCGAATACCTCGAAGCCTGGAAAAAAGCGCACCGCTTCGCCTGGGAAATCGCCGCCGACTATTCCAACCCGGTGGTCAAGTCGGTGTCGTTGGCATTGACCGGGTTCTGGAATCGAATCTACGACGGCGTAACCATCCATCATCTCGACAAGCTCAAGCAGGTCGCCCCGGGCCATGAAATCGTCTATGTGCCCTGCCATCGCAGCCACATGGACTATTTGCTGCTCAGTTATCTGTTGTACCAGCACGGCATCGTGCCGCCGCATATTGCCGCGGGGGACAATCTGAATTTGCCGATCATCGGATCGGTGCTGCGACGAGGGGGTGCGTTCTTCCTGCGCCGGAGCATTCGAGGGAACGCCCTGTATGCCGCCGTATTCGCCGAATACGTCGCACAGCTGGTTGGTGAAGGTTTTTCGCTGGAGTACTTCATCGAAGGCGGCCGCTCACGTACCGGTCGGCTGATGGCGCCCAAGGGCGGCATGATCGCCATGACCTTGCGCGCCTTCCTGCGCGCACCACGCCGCCCGGTGGTGTTCCAGCCGGTCTACATCGGCTACGAAAAACTGATCGAGGGCAAGAGCTATCTGGACGAGCTGACCGGCCAGCCCAAGGCCAAGGAAACCATCTGGGCCCTGCTGCGCGGCGTGCTGGAAGTACTGCGCTCGCATTACGGCAAGGTAACAGTGAACTTCGGCGAGCTGGTGCGCATGGATGAGGTGCTGGCCGAGACCGATCCCGATTGGCGCGCGCAGATGCAGGAAGAAAAACCGACCTGGTTCAGCGACGTGGTGGACGAGCTGGCGCAACGCATCCAGGTCAACATCAATCGCGCCGCCGATGTGAACCCGATCAACCTGCTGGCGATCGCGCTGCTGTCCACGCCCAAGCATGCAATGGCTGAAAGCGATTTGCTGGCGCAGCTGGCGCTGTCGAAGAAGCTGCTGGCCGCGCTGCCGTACTCCGACCGCGTCACCGTCACCCCGATGGACCCGGCCGAAATCATCGCCTACGGCGAAAAGATCGACGTGCTGACCCGACGCAGGCATCCGCTGGGCGACGTGCTCGGGCTGGAAGGCGAAACCGCGGTCCTGCAAAGCTATTTTCGCAACAACGTACTGCACCTGTTCAGCGCCGCGGCCTGGATCGCGCTTTGTTTCCAGAACAACCGCCGCCTTTCACGCGCCGGCATGCTCCGCCTGGGCAAGACCATCTATCCCTTCATCCAGGAAGAGTTGTTCCTGCCCTGGACCGAGCAACAATTCGCCGAGCGCCTGGATGCCACGATGGACCTGTTCATCGCCGAAGGCCTGCTGCACGTGGTCAACGACGAAGATGGCGGCATCCTCTCGCGCGGCCCCGGCCAGACCGACGAAGTGTTCCGCCTGCGCGCCATCGCGCACAGCCTGCAACAGGCCTTCGAGCGCTACTTCATCGCCATCACCACGCTGGTGAAAAACGGCCCGCGCACCCTGTCGGCCGGCGAACTGGAAACCCTGTGCCACCTCGCCGCGCAACGGCTGTCGCTGCTGTACGCGCCGGCAGCGCCGGAGTTCTTCGACAAGTCCCTGTTCCGCGGCTTCATCGGCAAGCTGCGCGACTTGAAGATGGTGTGGATCTGCCCGAACGGCAAACTCGATTTCGACGAGCGCCTGAACAACTGGGAAAAAGACGCCAAGCTGGTGCTCAGCCGCGAGTTGCGCCACACCATCACCAAGATTTCCCCCGAAGCCGTAAGCAAAGCCGCCTCGCC
>JBBRXD010000161.1:0-5576 GCA_038248775.1 Lysobacterales bacterium
TCGCCTGGACATCGATGTCGCTTAGCACGCCGAAGCCTTCGTCTTTCAGTGTCTCGGTGACTTTCGCCATGGCGGCATCGAACGGAATCTTCAGGTGGGTGCTGAATCCGTACATGAATGATTTCCTTTCAGGTGGTGAAACTATGGGTAGGACAGGTCGAAAGCATGATAGTTGAAGGCGGCGTGAACGCAGCGCGGTTTCGACGTCGAGAGCCAGTGGAAAGAACACGGACTTGGTGGAGGGATCGAGCAATATTTTCTCGTGATCGAACCCGCGCCGGTCGTCCTGGCCATTGGCTCCGGGGCCCTCGACACGGGTGCGGCCCACTTCACGTAACGATATTGTCGTCTCGTGTTCATCTCTGTCATATTCGTCTCAGGGGAACGGTTCCGCTTGATTTGGTACCGCCTTGATTCGCCTGCGGCTTGCGAATATCAGGACGGCCACGCCGCTCACTGCGGACAGCAGCGAACCGGCCACCACGCTGAGCCGAGCACTGCGAAATGTCGCCGGGTCGGTGAACGCAAGACCGGCGATGAATAGGCTCATCGTAAAGCCGATTCCCGCCAGCAACGCCACCCCGTACAAATGCAACCAGTTGGTCCCTTCCGGCAGCTTCGCCACGCCCGCCTGCACTGCGAGCCACACTCCACCGAATACTCCCAGCTGCTTGCCGACCAGCATGCCCAGAACGATGCCGAGCGAAGTGGGTGAAACCAGCGCGTTGACAGTGGACACTGAGAGGGCGATGCCGGCATTGAAAAATGCAAAGACTGGTACCACACCAAGTGCGACCCAAGGGTAGAGCTGGTGTTCGGTCTCCCGCAGCGGCGAGAAGGACCGGCCGCTTTGCACAGCATTCATCGGGATCGCGAAACCGATTGCAACCCCGGCCAGCGTCGCGTGCACGCCGGACTTGAGCACGGCGATCCATAGAAAAGCGCCGACAACGACGTAAGCCGCGGTGCGGGTGACTTTGAAGGCATTGAGCCCAACGAGCGCCACGATCCCGAACGCCGCCAATACTAGCGACGTCGTAGCGAGCCCCTCCGTGTAGAACAGCGCGATGACCACGATTGCCCCCAGATCATCGAAAATCGCGAGCGCTGTCAGAAACACCTTTAGCGAGGTCGGAACACGGGAGCCGAGAAGCACCAGCACCGTCAGGGCCAGCACGGTATCCGTTGCGGTCGGGATCGCCCAGCCGCGCATGGCCACCGGATCGCCGGCGTTGAACGCGGCAAAGATCAGTGCCGGCGCCGCCATGCCGCCCACTGCGGCGAACGCCGGTGTGGCAATAGTCTTGAAAGTAGACAACTGCCCTTCCAGAATCTCCCGCTTCAGTTCCAGCGCAATCAGCAGAAAGAAAAACACCATCAATCCGTCGTTGATCCAGAGGATCAGCGGTTTGTCGATGGCAAGCGTGCCCACCCGCACCATCACGGGAATGTGATGGACCACCCCATACCAGCCCTCCGCTGGCGAATTGTCTAGCACGAACGCCAGCAGCATGGCGGCCAAGGTGGTCAGGCCGGCCACTTTCTGCCAGCGCGATAGATCCCTGGTTTTCACGATCCGCTCTCCGCTGATGTCCCGATATTCGCTTCGAATCGGGCGACGTGAAGATTCGACTGGCCGGCGCGCACCAGCAGGGTGCCCCTGTCCTTGCGAACGGCCTCGCCCGCCAAGGGCGCCAGGCCGGTCACCACGTCACCGGCGCGCAGAGCCGTCGATTGCTTGCTAGGAATGCTGACGACGCAGATAAACCCACGGTTCACGGTCGGATCGGCTGTTTCGTGCTGAAAAAAGCGTGCAGCACCGCATCTGTCGGTTGCTTCCGGAACACGACTTCATCGTCCACGATTAAATTCGGTGAATGTCGGATCGAATATCTTTCAACCAGATCAGGATGGTCTTCAACGAAATACACCCGATAGGGGATATGCAAGAACTCAAGTTCTTTTTCGAGATTCGGACGATGCGAACAAGCTTTCGTCGCCACAATCATTACATCCATAAGTGCCTCCAAAAGAACCTTGGCGGTGAACCGGCGCCATGGTCGAAAAAAAATCCGGCGGTCATTCCGCCTTCCCCGGCACGGGGTTGTGCCAGCCGCCGCCCGCGTCGACGAGCACATCCGCCTCTGATGGCCCCCAGCTGCCGGGTATGTACCGCAGCACCTGGCGATGTTCCGTCAACACCCTATCCACCGCGACCCAAGTGGCCTCCACGCAGCCCGCGCGGGCGAACAGGGCGCCGTTCCCGGCCATGGCGTCGCCCAGCAGGCGGTCATAAGGCGCTTGTTCATCCGCACGCGCGTGGAGCAGAACCAGTTCGTGCTGGTCGCCGGTGAACTCCTTCCCCGGACGCTTGACGCGCGCGGCGAGGGCGATGGCGGAGCTGGGCGAGAGCCGAAAGCGCAGATAGTTGGCGCGGCCGTTGTTCGGCGCCGAGTCGTCGAACAGCCGCTGGGGCGGCGGTTTCAGCTGCACCAACACCTCGGCCACAGTCTCGGCCAGGCACTTGCCGGTGCGCAGGTACCAAGGGACCCCCTGCCAACGCCACGAATCGATGAACAGCCGCAGGGCGCAGAAGGTCTCGACATCGGAGTCCTGCGCCACGCCCGGCTCGTCGCGGTAGCCGGCGTACTGACCGCGCACCAGGTCGTCGGGCGCAAGCGGGCGCATGGCCCTGAACACCTTGAGTTTCTCGGCATGCACGGCGCCATATTCCTGGTAGCCCGGCGGCTCCATGGCCAACAACGCGACGATCTGGAACAGGTGGTTTTGGACGACATCGCGTAGGGCGCCGGCGCTTTCATAAAACTTGCCGCGACCCTGCACGCCGAAATCCTCCGACAGCGTGAGCTGGACACTGGCCACGTAGTTGCGGTTCCAGATCGGCTCCAGGAATGTATTGGCGAAGCGGAAATAGAGGATGTTCATGATCGCCTCCTTGCCGAGGAAGTGATCGATGCGGAAGATCGCGTCGTCCGCAAACACCGAGCGCAGGACGCGGTTGAGCTCCCGCGCGGAGGCCAGGTCGCGACCGAATGGCTTTTCGACGATGACGCGCGCCTGCTCGGCCAGGCCGGCGGCGCCGAGCCCATGGATGACCGCCTCGAACAACGCGGGCGGGATGGCGAGGTAGTGCGCTGGGCGCCGAGCTTCGCCCAGCGCTTTTTTTATTGCTGTGAACGTGTCCGCGTCGTTATAGTCGCCGCTCACATAGCCGAGCCGGGAGAGTAGGCGATCGAGGGCTTTCTGGTCATCGATCCCGTCGGATTCCTTGATGGCGTCCGTGGCCCGTTGGCGCAGCTGCTCCGGACTCCAGTTCGAGGACGCGACTCCGATGACGGGGACGTCGAGGACGCCGCGCTTTGCCATGGCGTAGAGCGCCGGGAAGATCTT
The DNA here is from genome assembly GCA_038248775.1 of Lysobacterales bacterium. Lineage (GTDB taxonomy): Bacteria > Pseudomonadota > Gammaproteobacteria > Xanthomonadales > Xanthomonadaceae > Arenimonas. The sequence goes on from JBBRXD010000161.1 coordinate 3,412, forward strand.
CTTGCGGGCCAGATCCCCGGTTACGCCGAACAGTACCAGGGCATCGGACGGCGGCGCAGCGCTGTCGCTATCGGCCATCGCAACCTCCGCCTCGCCATTCGCGCCGGACAATCACCCGACGGCGCGCGGTGTCCCTGGCGCGAAGGTCGCCGGCGGTCACGGTTCGACCCCGGTGGCTCGCGCGGTCGATGCGATCAGCGCCGGCCAGTCCGTGTGCACGGAACCCGCTTCGGGCCGATCGATGCGCTGATACGTGTGGGCGCCGAAGAGATCGCGCTGGGCCTGGGTGAGATTTTGCGGCAGAGCGGCGCTGCGATAGCTGTCGAAATAGGCGAGCGACGCCGAGAACGCAGGGGCGGGAATGCCGTGTTCCACCGCCATCTGAACGGTGCTCCGCCAGGCGCGCTCCGCCTGCAGCACGCGCGGACGGATGTCGGCGTCCAGCAGCAGGTTTGGCAACTCAGAGTCGCGTTCGAACGCCTGCATGATGGGGTCAAGCAGGCGCGCGCGGATAATGCAGCCGCCCTTCCAGATGCGTGCGATCTCGCGCAGATCGACGTTCCAGTCGTATTCGGCCGAGGCGGCGCGCAGCAAGGCCATGCCCTGGGCGTAGGCGCAGACCGTCGCCGCGTCGAGCGCGTCGCGAACGGCGTCGACGAGTCCATGCGTGTCGCCCGCCATGTGGGGTGTGGCGGCGCTCGCCAGCTTTTCACTGGCGCGTACGCGTTCGGCCTTCATGCTGGACAGGACGCGCGCGTCGATGGCGGCGGCGATGGTCGGGACTGGCACGCCAAGATCGAGGGCGGCCTGCGCGGTCCACTTGCCGGTGCCCTTTTGTCCCGCCTGATCGAGGATCATCTCGACCAGTGGATTGCCGGTCTCGGGGTCGCGCGCGGCAAGCACCTGCGACGCAATCTCGATCAGATACGATTCCAGCGGACCGCGGTTCCACTCGGCGAAGAGGGCCGCCGTCTGTGCCGCTTGGAGACCCAGCGCGCGATGCAGTAGATCGTAGGTCTCGGCGATCAATTGCATGACGCCGTACTCGATGCCGTTGTGCACCATCTTCACGAAATGGCCGGCGCCGTCCGGGCCGACGTAGGTGACACACGGCCCCGAGTCGGTCTTCGCGGCGATGGACTCGAGGATCGGCCGCAGGTGATCGTACGCGCTCCGGGCACCCCCGGGCATCAGTGACGGACCGTGGCGGGCGCCTTCCTCGCCGCCCGAAACACCCATGCCAATGAAACGCACGCCGCATGCACGCAGGGCTGCCTCACGCCGCTGCGTGTCGGTGAAGAGGGAGTTGCCGCCGTCCACGATCACGTCGTCCGGCGCCAGCAGCGGCAGGAGCTTTTCCAGCATCTCGTCCACCGGGGCGCCGGCCTTGATCATCAACAGGATACGGCGCGGCCGACTGAGCGCGGCGGCGAGCTCCTCCAGCGTCCGGGTGCCGATCCATTGCCGGTTTGCACCTGCGCCCTGGATCAGGCGGGTGACCTTCGCCTCAGTGTGGTTCCAGAGCGCCACCCGGTAGCCGTGATCCTCGATGTTGAGCGCGAGGTTCTCGCCCATCACGCCGAGGCCAATCACGCCGATGTCCGCCGTCGGCGGCGCTGCACTTAGGGATGACATGTCAGTCTCCTCGATGGTTGTACGCTGCACCACTAGACTCCAGCCGCTGAGGGCCCACACGACGCGCCTCTGTACGATCGGTGCACTCCATGATGCGCCGCGTCTAAAACTTCATGGTGCTGCGAACCCCGACCACAAGAGCGTCCTTCACGGTTTGATTGGGATTGGCTGGGTCAGACACTCTGCCACCGGGATGGCGAATATGCTGCAGGTCCGCTTGCAGCGTCCACCACGGCGCGATCTGCGCAGAATAGTTGAGCTCGACTTGCATCTCGTAGTTTCGGATTGGATAGGGCGCGCCGCTCGTTGCGAGCATGTCGCGATCGAATGCGACCGCACTCGAGCTGATCCGGCGATAGGCGAAGCCGAATGTGAGCATGTCCTCGGGGCGGCCCTGCAACAAGCCTTTGACACCCGCTCCCCCATCGACGTGGAACGAAATGAGATTGCGATCGCTAGGTTGAATCCCGGCGCGCATGAAGGTGCTCAGACTCCGGTCGCCCCAGCGCGCGACGGTCTGATCCGCGAGA
>JBBRXD010000162.1:0-5568 GCA_038248775.1 Lysobacterales bacterium
ACCAGGGTCATGGTGCCATCGCGCTTGAGCAAGCCGGTGAAGGCATCGAGGTTGTGCGGCGCGGCGACGGTGTTGAGGATGAAGTCGAAGCTGTTGGCGTGCCTGGCCATCTCTTCGTCATTGCGCGACACCACCACTTCATCCGCGCCCAGGCGCAGCGCATCCGCCGTCTTGCCCGGGGATGTGGTGAATAACACCACGTGCGCGCCCATCGCGTGCGCGATCTTCACGCCCATGTGGCCCAGCCCGCCCAGCCCGACGATGCCGACCTTCTGCCCCGGGCCGACCTTCCAGTGCTTGAGCGGCGAATAGGTGGTGATGCCCGCGCACAACAGTGGCGCGACCGCCGCGAGGTTCTGGCCCGGCGCGATATGCAGCACGAAGTCCTGCCGCACCACGATCTTGTCGGAGTAACCGCCGAAGGTGTTCTCGCCGCCAAATAGCGGGCCGTTGTAAGTACCGACGAAGCCATTCTCGCAGTACTGCTCCAGCCCCTCGTCGCAGTACGCGCAGTGTTTGCAGCTGCCGACCATGCAACCCACGCCGGCCAGGTCGCCGACCTTGAAGCCGGTCACTTCGTTGCCGACCGCGACCACGCGGCCGACGATCTCGTGGCCGGGCACGCAGGGAAACTGGGTCATGTGCCATTCGTCGCGAGCGGTGTGCAGGTCGGAGTGGCAGACCCCGCAATACTCGATATCAATCTGCACATCCTGCGGACCGGGCTCGCGGCGCTCGAAGGAGAATGGCGCCAGGGCATCTGTGGCGGTGAGGGCAGCAAATCCTTGGGTCTTGATCATGGGGGTCCTTGCATCGCGCCAGGATGGAGTCGGGAAAGACCCCATCATACGACCGCCCCGGGGCGCCGTCGTGAAACCCGCCCCGACCCGATTACAGCCCCGCGTGCCCGGCGTCGAATTCCTGCTGGGTCAACTTTCCATTGCTGTTGCCGTCCATCTTCTGGAACATGGCGGCCGACCCGGCGTCATGCTCGGTTCGCGACAGGATGCCATCTTCGTTGCTATCGACGGCGCGGATCTTCTGCGCTGAATTGATCGCGCCCGCCGTGGCCAGGCCGGTGATTTTTTGGCGCGCTGCATCCATTTCGGCGACGGTCACGCTGCTGTTGGCATCGGCATCCATCATGTCAAACATCTTGCCGGCCGCGTCTTCGTGTTCTGCAGTGGAAATGACGCCGTCATGGTTGCCGTCCATGCCTTCGAACATGGCAATGGCCGCAGTGGGCTTGCCATCGGCGGCAACGGCGGGTGCGGGAGCAGGAGCAGAGGTGACTGCGGGTGCCGGAGCAGGCGCGACCGCCGGCGCTGGCATCGTTACCTGCGCGTACGCGGTAGCGATCGTCGCGAGGGCAATAGCGGTAGTCGCCGCGAGTATCGTCAGGCGACGGCTGCGCGCGTTCATGACTTTGCCTGGCGAGTCATCGCCTGCAGGCAAGCGTGCAGCGCGGTGTTGTAGTCGGGTTGCCCGCGCAGGGTTCGCACCGAAGCTTCGCAACTTGCGCGGATTTCCGCCGTGGCATCCACCCGTGGCGAGGTCCAGCCCATTCGACTGAGCGGGTTGCCCGTTGCGCAGCCGGCCAGCGCGGCAGCCGCCACTACCAGCGAGGCGATCGTGATGCGTGCGTCCATGTCCGATTCCTTTCCATCCGTGGTGAAGGCAAACCCTACCACCGCGCGCGGGAGCCGATGCGGCAGCCCGGCGCCTGCGTCAGCTGGCGTTGGGCTAGGCCCCGGATCCTGGGCGACGAGAACAAGCAGGTGGTCGCGCATGAAATGGCCGATGTGCTGCTCTACCTCGTGCAACTGTCGGACGAGCTGGGCATTGACCTGTTGGCCGCGGCCAAGGACAAGGTGCGGGTCTCAGCTAGCCGAGGTAATCCCGGATACGGTCCGGGTCGCTGCCCACGGCGGCGACCGCGGCTTCCAGTTCGGGCAGGGTGCAAGCAAACAGCAGGCTCCAGGCCTTTGCTTCCGCGGCGTCGCTGATACTTACAGCGGACAGCTCGTCGGCGGGCGCGGCCGCATCGGCAACGATCTGTTCCTGGTCTTGTTGCACGGGCGCGCCGAAGGGAGGAGTTGCGTGGACGCTACTCCCAAGCGCGTGATGCGTCGTGATTGGTTTGAACTAGTTGATGCGCACTACAGGCAACGATTGCTGCTGTGCAGCGTCAGGCCACGGATTGTTCCTGCTGCGCATTGGATAGATAGTCCTCGACCGACACCAGGTAACTGCCAGCAGCGGAAATCGCGGTATGCAATTCGGCGAGGCTGACGCCGAAATAGTCTGACCAGAACGCCTGGTCCGCGGCTGTTGCCAGGCTGACCTTGCTGTGTGCCGTCGGGTGGAAGTTGGCGTAACTCATCGGGGCGCTCTCCGGGGGTGAGTGGGCACGCTATCGGGCCGAACCCCGGGTGTCCTGATACAGATTGACCAGACGGCAGTGCGCACCGTCACGAATCGCGACCCGATTTCAAGTCAAATGGCAACACTGCCGGGCTGCGTCACAAGTTCAAGGGCAGCGGTCAGCCCTTGATGAAGGCGACCAGGTCCCGGCTGAAACGGTCCTTATGCGTGGCGAAAAGGCCATGCGGCGCGCCCTCGTATTCAATCAGTTCGGCATTGGCGACGCCCTTCGCGGCGATGCGCGCCGATGCATCGATCGGCACCGTCTTGTCTTGCGTGCCGTGGATGATCCGCGTCGGCACCTTGAATGCAGCCAGGTCGCCACGGAAATCCGTGCCCGAGAACGAACGCATGCATTCGATGGTCGGCTTCAAACCCGCCTGCATGGCGATGCCGTGCGCCCAGCGCAGCAATTGGTCACTGACCGGTTGCGTGGTATCGGTGACACCGAAGAATTTGTTGAAGAAACCGGTGAAGAATTTCGCGCGGTCCTCGTTCAAAGCCGCCTCAGTGTCGTCGAAGGCAGATTGCGGCGTGCCGGTGGGATTGTCTTCGGTCTGCAGTCGGAACGGCAGGATCGAGGCGACCAGCACGGCCTTTGAAACCGACTTGCCGCCGTGGCGCGACATATAGCGCGCCACTTCGCCGCCGCCCATGGAAAATCCCACTATGATCGCGTCGTCCGCGCCGGTGTGTGCGATCACTGCCGCCAGGTCGTCGGACAGCGTGTCGTAGTCGTAGCCCGTCCACGGTTGCGATGATCGGCCGAAGCCGCGCCGGTCGTAAGCGATGGCGCGGTAGCCGGCATTGGCAATCGCCATGGCCTGGTCGTCCCAGCTGTCGGCCGACAGCGGCCAGCCATGGATCAGGATTACCGGCGTGCCGGCGCCCCAGTCCTTCACGTACAGGCGGGTCTTGTCGGTGGTCGCGATGTAATTCATGGCCGGTTCCTTCCGTGGAAACTGACATTCCAAAATAGCGCCGGCAGGGTGAACCTGCTCTGTCCAGGCCAGCCGACTGGCTCGTTTCCGGCGATTGCGCTTCATCCAGCCGGCGTAACCCAGCCGTCATGCGCCGGTAACGGCAATGGCACAGGCGCGTGGCAGCCTTCGCGCATGAAAAGCCATCTCCACTTCGAACTGGTCACTGAAACCTACCCGCCGGAAGTGAACGGCGTGGCCTTCACCGTGCAATCGCTTGAGCACGGGCTGCGGGCCATGGACCATCGCGTGGCGCTGGTGCGTACCGAGCGGCCCGAGGACAGCGACCGCTTTGACAAGGACCGCGTGCTGATCGCGGGCGCGCCGCTGCCCAGCTATCCGGGCGTGCGCTTCGGCTTGCCTGCGGGCAGGCGCTTGCAGGCACGGTGGACACAGGAAAGGCCAGACGCCATCTACGTGGCCACGGAAGGCCCTTTGGGGTGGTCGGCCTTGAACGCGGCGCGCAAACTGGGCATTCCGGTCGCCACCGGATTCCACACGCGTTTTGATGCTTACGCGAAGGACTACGGCTTCGGCTTGCTGTCACCCTGGGTATTCAACTGGCTGCGTCGCTTCCACAACCGTGGCGATGCGACCCTGGTGCCAACGCTGGAACTGCAGCAGCAGCTGCGCGCTCAGGGCTTCCAGAAAGTACATCGGCTGGGCCGCGCCGTGGATACGCTGCATTTCCACCCGCGTTGGCGCGACAATGCATTGCGCGAGAGCTGGGGCCTGCTCGAAGGCGACCTGGCAGTACTGTGCGTGGGCCGGATCGCGGCGGAGAAGAACCTCGACCTGACCCTGGCAGCGTTCCGCGCCATCCAGAAAAGGCAGCCGCGCGCGCGACTGGTATTGGTCGGTGACGGCCCGGCGCGTGCCGCGCTGCAGGCCGCGCATCCGGACGTGATCTTCGTCGGTGTGCAACGCGGTGAGGCACTTTCCCGCCACTACGCCAGCTGCGACCTTTTCCTGTTTTCCAGCCTGTCGGAAACCTTTGGCAACGTCACGCTGGAGGCAATGGCCTCGGGGCTGGCAACAGTTGCCTTCGATTACGGTGCAGCTCGCGAGCATTTGCGCCACGGTGAACACGGCGCGGTGGTGGCCTTCGGCGACCACGACGGATTCATGCATGCCAGCGTGCGCACCGCCGATGCCCAGGATCTGCGACGGATGGGACAGGCCGCACGCATCAGTGTTCAGCCCCTGCATCCGATGAAGGTGGCCCAGGACTTCGCGGCGCTGCTGGCAGGACTGCACTGGCAGAGGAAAGTCGCGTGAACGGCGCTCGCGTCCGCTTCGGCGCACGCGAGCACGCCTGGTGCCTGTCGGCGAATCGTTGGGGCGCGCGCCGCGCAGTGCGGGTCTATTTCCGCGCAGTAAGCCGGCTCGGCGATGGCGCCTTCTGGGTTGCGCTGATGCTGGCCGTGGTGATGGTGGACGGCTGGCGCGGCCTGGATACCGCGGCACGCATGGCCGTGGTCGGCGGCGTCGCGACGCTGCTATACCGCCGGCTGAAGCAATGGACGCGACGACCGCGCCCGTTCGCTACCGACGCTCGCATCCATGCCTGGATCCCGCCCTTGGACGAATACAGTTTCCCCTCCGGGCACACGTTGCACGCGGTCGGCTTCAGCGTGGTCGCCTGCGCGGCCTATCCCGCGCTGATGTGGCTGCTGATTCCCTTCACCATCAGCGTCGCCGTCTCGCGCGTGGTGCTGGGCGTGCACTACCCCAGTGACGTCGTCGCTGCGACCGGCATCGGCGTGGCGCTGGGCTTGCTGGTGGTCTGGCTTTTGTAAGGCCGCATCAGCTCCTCAGTACAGCGCCCGCCGCCGTCGGCGTTCCACACTCGGGGCAGTGCTCGGTGCCGGCGGTCTGGTATTTTTCGCGCAGGTCGATGGGCTTGGTGGTCGCCTTGCGCATACGGATGTTGAGCATCTCCATCAGCAGCGCAAAGGCCATGGCGCCGTAAACGAAAGCCTTCGGGATGTGATAACCAAAGCCGTCCGCCACCAGCACCACGCCAATCACGAACAGGAAACCGAGTGCGAGCATCTTGATGGTCGGGTGCTTGGATACGAAGCGCGAGATAACACCGGAGAACGCCATCATCAGTGCGACCGAGGCGACAACCGCGGCAACCATCACCGACAACTCGTCCACC
>JBBRXD010000163.1:0-5452 GCA_038248775.1 Lysobacterales bacterium
ACCCGAACGTCGACTTCTATTCCGGCATCATCTACAAGGCGCTGGGTATCCCGCGCGAAATGTTCACCGTCATGTTCGCGATCGCGCGCACTGCCGGCTGGGTTTCGCACTGGCTCGAGCAGCAGACCGACCCGGAAAACAAGATCGGCCGTCCGCGCCAGATCTACACCGGTTCGCCGGTCCGCGATTACGTCCCGCTGGGCAAGCGCTAAGTCTGTGGGAGCGGCCTCGGCCTAGAAGATGTCGAACGCCTCGGCCTGCTGGGCTTCGCCCATGTCCTGCTGGTTGAAGCCGCTTGAAATGATGCGGTCGTAATCTTCCTGCTTGAAATAGTCGACCAGTGCGCCGGGCGTTCCGTCCGGTACCAGGCTGCCGGTGCTGCGGTTGACGCTGACGGTGACGATGCCGGTAGGTGGCGTGGCATCGGTGATCGGCACGTCCTTGAGTGCGACACGCATGTAGTTGATCCAGATCGGCAGAGCGGCCTTGCCGCCATATTCGCGGAAGCCGAGCGACTCGAAATTATCCTTGCCTACCCAGACGGTTGTCACCAGGTCGCCGCCGAAGCCCGAAAACCAGGCGTCGCGATGGTCGTTGGTCGAACCGGTTTTGCCGCCGATGTCGGAGCGTTCCAGCACCTTGGCCGCGGTCGCCGTGCCGCGCTGCACGACATCGCGCATCAGCGACGAGGCCAGGAAGGCGCTGCGCTCATCGATGGCACGTGGTGCCAACGTGATCTGCGAAGGTCCGACCAGATTGGCCTCAAGCTTGCCTTGGGCTGGTGCGGCCGTTGCAGTCGGGCCGTTGGCGCTGAAATCGAAATCGTCCACCACCACCGCGGCCCGGGCTTCCGTCGTCAGCCGTTGCGGGCACAGGCGGCAGGCGCGCGGCGCGTGCGTGGCGGCGATGACCACGCCGTTGCGGTCGACGACCCTCGCGATGAAATACGGATCCACCAGGAAGCCGCCGTTGGCGAACACCGTGTAGCCGCGCGCGATCGAGATTGGAGTAAGTGAGGCGGTGCCGAGTGACATGGAAAGATTGGCTGGCAGGCTTTCGAGCTTGAAGCCAAACTGGGTGATGTACTTGCGCACGAAATCGATGCCGATGGCATCGAGCAGGCGCACCGACACCAGGTTGCGTGACTGCACCAGTGCTTCGCGCATGCGCATGGGTCCGGAGAACTTTCCGTTGTCGTTCTGCGGCTGCCAGACATGGCCCACGCGGTCGCGGAACACGACCGGGGCGTCGAGCACGATGGTGGCCGGCGTGTAGCCGCGCTCGAAGGCGGCTGAGTAGAGGAAGGGCTTGAAACTCGACCCGGGCTGGCGCTGGGCCTGCACCGCGCGATTGAACTTGCTGCGCGAGAAGCTCAGGCCGCCAATCAGGGCGCGCAATGCGCCATCCTCAGGCTGCAGGGACACCAGGGCGGCCTCGGCCTTGGGAACCTGGGTCAACTCGAACTGGCCCGGCTCGGCACCTGCCGATACCCGCACGACATCGCCGCGCTTGAGCAGCGCCGCGGGTGTTCGCCCGGTCCATTTGCTGGACTGTGCATCCAGGACTACCGCCTCGCCCGAGCGCAGGGTTACCGACGCATTGCCATCGGCGATGGCGGTCACGACGCCAGCTGGCATGCCGCTGATCGGTAAGAACCGGCGCAGCGCTGCGCCCAGATCGCCCTGGGATTCAGCGCCGGTCAGGTCGAGGTGGCCTTCAACCTTGCGATACCCGTGACGTCGGTCGTACTCCACCAGGCCATCCCGCACTGCTTTGGATGCGGCCTGCTGATCGACGCTGCGCACCGTGGTGTAAACCTGGTAGCCGCTGGTCTCGGACTCGGCGCCGTAACGCTCCTGCATGGCCGCGCGCACCATTTCCGCCAGGTAGGGCGCGTCAAGCTCGGTCTTGGGCTCGTGCGGGCTGGCGCGGCTGGGCTCGGCGCGTGCCTGGGCCTCCTGCGCGTCGGAGATGAATCCGACTTCACGCATCCGTTGCAGCACGTAATTGCGTCGCTGGATGTTGACCTTCGGGTTGATCACCGGGTTGCCACTGGAGGGGTACTTGGGCGTCGCGGCCAGCGCGGCACCCTCGGCCAGGCTGAGCTGGTCGATGGTCTTCCCGAAGTAGAACTCCGCTGCCGCGGCCACGCCATAGGCGCGGTTACCAAAGAAAATCTTGTTGAGGTAGAGCTCGAGGATCTCGTCCTTGCTCAGCTCGCGCTCCATCTTGATGGCCAGCGCCATTTCCATCAGTTTGCGGCTGTAGCTGTATTCCGAGCTGAGGTAGAAGTTCTTGGCGACCTGCTGGGTGATGGTGCTGCCGCCGGCCACACGCTTGTTGTCGGTCGTCGCCAGCAGCCAGACGGCGCGGGTGATGCCCTTGAAATCCAGGCCCTGGTGCTTGTAGAAGCGCGCGTCCTCGACGGCGATGAAGGCCTGCTTGAGCCGGGTCGGGATCTTGTCGACCTTCACCGGATAGCGCCGCGTTTCGCCGAACTGGGCGATCAGCTTGGCATCCACGGTGTAGACGCTCAGGGGCACCTGCATGGCGACGTTGCGCAATTCCTGCACGTCGGGCAGGCGCGGCGCGACCAGCCAGTACACGATGCCCAATGCAAGTATTCCCAGCACCAGGCCCAGGCCGGCGAGCAGGGCCAGGCGGCGCAACCAGCGTCTAACTTGGGCCATCCTGGGCCTCTTCCTCGTTTACATCGGGCGGGACCGGGAGTATAGAACGAGGCAGGCCCTGGCCGGGCCCGAGGGTGTCGGTCCTTGTCCCCTTTTGCCCCCAAAGCTGTGAACTGGCGTGGCAAAATGAGTCAATCGATCGAAAAGATGGCGGGGGGCATTGCCATTTCGGAAAATTTCGTTATTAATGTAACGGCGCACGAATAGCGTGTAAGCGCCCGTGGCAAGTGGCAAAAGGGGATAAACCGTGGGTCTTTTCGGAAATACCAAGACACCGCTCGTCGGCCTGGACATCAGTTCCACGGCCGTAAAGCTGCTTCAGCTCACTGAAAGCAACGGCCGTTACCGGGTCGAGCACTATGCAGTCGAGCCCTTGCCACCCAATGCCGTGGTGGAAAAGAACATCGTCGAGGTCGAGGCGGTAGCCGAGGCCATCCGGCGCGCGGTCGCCCGGTCCGGTACCAAGGCCAGGCACGCTGCGGCGGCTGTTTCCGGCTCCTCGGTCATCACCAAGATCATCCCGATGCAGGGTGACCTGGACCAGGATGGTCTGGAAGACCAGGTGCAGATGGAAGCCTCCAACTACATTCCCTATCCCATCGAGGAAGTCAGCCTCGACTTCGAAGTGCTGGGCCCGATGCCCGGCAATCCGGAAATGGTCCAGGTCCTGCTGGCCGCTTCCCGAACTGAAAATGTTGACGTGCGCCAGTCGGCGCTCGAGCTCGGCGGCATCACCGCCAGGGTGATCGACGTCGAAGCCTTCGCGATGGAAAACGCCTTCAAGCTGGTGGCCGACCAGCTGTCCGTGCCGCGCGACGCCATCGTTGCGCTGGTCGACATCGGCGCCACCATGACCACGCTCAACGTGTTGCGCACCCAACGCAGCATCTACACCCGCGAACAGGTGTTCGGTGGCAAGCAACTTACCGACGAAGTGATGCGCCGCTACGGCCTGAGCTACGACGAAGCCGGCCAGGCCAAGCGCCAGGGCGGCTTGCCGGAAAGCTATGAAGTCGAAGTACTCGAGCCCTTCAAGGAAGCGCTGGTACAGCAGGTCAGCCGACTGCTGCAGTTCTTCTACGCCGGCAGCGACTTCAATCGCGTCGACCAGGTCGTACTGGCTGGCGGCTGCGCCTCCATCGCCGGCATCGCCAACCTGGTTGAAGAGCAGATCGGCGTACCAACCGTCATTGCCAATCCGCTCGCCAACATGGCGCTCGGCCCGCGCGTGCAGGCACACGCGCTGGCCCAGGATGCCCCGGCGCTGATGATTGCCTGTGGCCTGGCCCTGAGGAGCTTCGACTGATGGCCAAGATCAACCTATTGCCTTGGCGCGCCGAGCGGCGCAAACAGCGCCAGAAGGAATTCCTGACCATGCTGGGCGTGGCTTCGGCCGCCGCCGTGCTGATCGGCCTGCTGATCGTGATGTATTACAACGGCCAGATCGACGGCCAGAACAATCGCAACCAGTACCTGACCGACCAGATTTCGTCGCTCGACAAGCAGATCGCCGAGATCGCCGAACTCGACAAGAAGAAGGCCGGATTGCTCAAGCGCAAGCAGGTCATCGAGGAATTGCAGGCCAGTCGTTCGCAGATGGTGCACTTGTTCGACGAACTCGCACGCACCATTGCCGATGGCACGCAGATCACTTCGATCCAGCAGAACGGCGCCGAGATGACCCTGCTGGGCCGCGCCCAGTCCAACGCCCGCGTCAGTACCTACATGCGCAACCTGGACGTGTCGGGCTGGATGGGTAATCCGGACCTGTCGATCATTGAGCTGCGCGGGGCCGATCCGGGCCTGCCAAATGAGTTCTCACTCAAGGTCCAGCTGAAGAATCCGAACGATCCCGCGCAAGCCGCCGCCGCAGCTGCCGCCGCGCAGGATCCGGCAGCGCCAGCGCTGCCCGATCCGCTGGCACCCACGGCGACCGACCCGGCTGCTCCGGCCACCGAGGCGCCCGCGACGGCGCCTGCCGCCACTGATGCCGCGTCGGCGCCGGGTACTCCGCCCGACACGACCACGCCTGCCCCGGCTCCGGCCACCACGCCGCCCGCCCCGGCCGCAGGAGGCCAGCCATGAGCAAGAAAATGGACCTGCGCAACCTCGATACCAGCAACCCTGGTTCTTGGCCGTTGCCGGTAAAACTGTTCGCCTGCCTGATGGCCGGCATCGTGATTATTGGCGCAATCTGGTACTTCTTCGTCGCCGACCGTCGCACCGAGCTGGAAGGCCTGGTCGCGAAAGAAGGCACGCTGAAAGCCGAGTTCGAAGACAAGCAGGGCCGGGCTGCAAACCTCGAGCCACTGAAGCAGCAGCTCGCCCAGATGGAGCTCATGCTGCAGCAGATGCTGCGCCAGCTGCCCAGCAAGAACGAGATGCCCGACCTGATCGTCGATGTTTCCCAGACGGCGCTCGCAACGGGCATCAGCAACGAGCTGTTCCAGCCGGGCGCCGAAACCGCCAAAGAGTTCTATGCCGAGAAACCGATCAACCTGCGCATGATCGGTACCTACCATCAGTTCGGCGCATTCGTCAGCGGCGTGGCATCGCTACCCCGCGTGGTGATCATGACCATGCACAACATTTCCTTGACGCCGCGCGCCGGCAAGCCCGGGCTGCTGGTCCTGCAGGGAACGATCAAGACCTACCGTTACCTGGATGACGCAGAAGTGGCCGCCCAGCAGACCGTCGGAGGTGCGAAGTGAACATCGCCCTGCGAAAGATGGCTGGCTTCAGGACCGCGCTCCTGGGCGTCG
>JBBRXD010000164.1:0-5387 GCA_038248775.1 Lysobacterales bacterium
CTGCCCTTCGCGCATCGGAATGCGCAAGCGCTGCGCTGGTGGAAATTGTTCGAGCAGTGAGCCAGGCAGTCCGCGCGACTCTGGGCCGAATAGCAAGATGTCACCCGCTTGGTACTCGACCTGGTCGTGGCGAAGCGATGCGCGCGTCGAGAATGCAAACACGCGTGGCGAACCAAGTGCCGCCAGGCAGGCATCGAGTGTTTCGTGCACGCGCACATCGGCGAATTCGTGGTAATCGAGCCCGGCGCGACGCAGGCGAGCGTCGTCGAGTTCAAAACCCAGGGGGCCGATCAAATGCAGTTCGGCGCCGGTGTTGGCGCACAGGCGAATGATGTTGCCGGTGTTCGGCGGAATTTCCGGTTGCCACAGCAGGACACGAAACATGCCGCAGTTTACGCGCGGCAGGGCGGCTTCCAGCGAACCAACAGCTGGCCCAGGTCCGCCGGTACCTGCGACAGCACCAGCACGCGGCTATTGCCGCCGCCGATTTCACACAGGCTGCCGATCAACCGCTCCTGCGCGATATGGGCAATGCGGGCTTCCGTTTCCGCCTGCACCGGCTCGCCAGCCACGAAGCCGAGCAGCACGAACATGGCCAGCATCGGCAGGGCGATGGCGCCTCGGCTGAGTTGGGTCGAAAGGGTCATGGTGGGCTCCTGTTGCATTCGTTCAACTAGCCAGCTAGCAGGAACCGTGCCATCCGAAAAAGCTATCTAAATCAGTGATATAAAAATCGGCCCGGTGTCCGGCAACGGTCAGCGGCGTCCGCATCAGCGTCCGGTCTGGCAAGCGGACAGCGGCGTTGCGGCGGCAGCCAGCCAGCGGATCTCGTCGGCGGCGGTGGCCGGCTTCGGGAAGTCGATTCGCGCCACCAACTGGCTCCTGCCGGCGTCATCGCGCAGGTTGCTCAGGCCCTGGAAGCGCAGCAGGCGCTGGCTGGCTTGGCCGTAGCTGATATCAATGCTGGGCGCGACCAGTCCCAGCAGTCCGTTGAGCTTGAGCCGGAATACCCAGGCTTCTTCGCCGGCGATCACCGCCTGGCCCTGGCGCCGAACCGAAAACGGCAGGCTGCGCAGGCGCGACGGCAGCGCGAATTCGAGCGGCACCGTCTGGCCGGCGATAAGGCCGGTCCATTGGCGGCGGATGAACTCATCGAAGCCGGCATCAGCGACGAGCCCGGAATTGTCGATGCGTGCCGTGCGCTCTTCGCGGCCGCCCGGCGCCTGGAAGAACAAGGTCGGTGCGCTGGCGCGGCGCAGCCCTTCGCGATGGCCGGACCGGCGGTCTTCAAAGGCGAACGCCGGCGAGATGGCAGAGTTGCGGTAGTCCACCCGCTTGCGCGCAAAGGCCGTTCCATCGGGGCAGCGATACAGCACCAGGCGCTCCACCACGCGGCCGGCCTGGCTGCGGATCCAGTGCTGTTCCCGATACATTTCGGCACGGGTGGCCGGATTGCGCGCCACGCCTTCTTCAAAGCTAAGCGCGTCGCCAGTAGCCTGCGCGCTCGCAGCCGCCAGCACCGATAGTGCGGCGCAGCATCGCCATGTGAAGGCTCTATTCATCAGCCACTATGCCCTTCGGCCTAGTGTACGGCGCGTAAATCGTCGCTAGGATGTAAGGCGCTTCTCCCTTCGTCCCTTCCCAGGTGTGACCCATGACCCAGCTGTCGCGCGCCATTCGCGCCCGTTACCTCGTACTTGCCCTCGGCCTCGCCCTAGGCACTGTCAGCACGATCCCCGCCTCCTTCGCCAAAGTGCCCGCGGCAGTGGTGCCGGTTGGCGTGGACATCGCCTACGAGCAATTCACCTTGCCCAATGGCTTGCGCGTGGTGGTGCATACCGACCGCAAGGCACCGATCGTGGCGGTCAACATCTGGTACCACGTGGGTTCCAAGGACGAGCCGCAGGGCAAATCGGGCTTCGCGCACTTGTTCGAACACCTGATGTTCCAGAGTTCGGAAAACCACCCGGGCGAATATTTCGCACCCTTCAAGCAGGTCGGCGTCACCGACCAGAACGGCACCACCAATACCGATCGCACCAATTATTTCCAGAACGTGCCGACCACGGCGCTGGACACGGCTTTGTTCATGGAATCGGATCGCATGGGTCACCTGCTCGGCGCCATCGACCAAGCCGACCTGGACGAACAGCGTGGCGTGGTCCAGAACGAAAAGCGCCAGGGCGAAAACCAGCCCTACGGCCGCAGCTACAACGCGCTGGTGTCCAAGCTGTATCCGAAAACCCATCCCTACGGGCACACCGTCATCGGCTCGATGAATGACTTGAATGCCGCGTCGCTGGAAGACGTCAAAAGCTGGTTCCGCAGCTGGTACGGCCCGAACAACGCCGTGCTGGTGCTGGCTGGCGACATTGACCTGGCCACCGCGAAGGCCAAGGCTGAGAAATTCTTCGGCGACATCCCCGCGTCGGCGTCATTGAAGGCAAAGCCACCGATGATCGCCAAGCGCAGCACCACCACGCGCGATGCGATGACCGACCGCGTGGCCCAGGTGCGCATCATCCGCACCTGGAACGTGCCGCAGTACAGCGCGGCCGATGTGCAGGGCCTGCAGTTGTTCGCGCAGGTGCTCGGCGGCAGCCGCGCCTCGCGCCTGGATAAACGCCTGGCCTTCGGCGACAAGCTGGTTGATTCAATCAGCGCGTCAATGGATGCGTCCGAACTTGGCGGCACCTTCGATATCGTCGCCAACGTCAAGAAGGACGTGGATCCCGCGGTGGTTGAAAAAGCCATCGACGAGGAACTGAGCCGACTGTTGAAGGAAGGTCCGACCGCGGCTGAGCTTGACCAGGCGCGCACCGTGTTCAAGGCCAGCTTCGTGCGCGGCATCGAACGTATTGGCGGCTTCGGCGGCAAGGCCGATGCGCTGGCCGAGTGCGCTGTATATACCGGCAATCCCGGCTGCTTCCGCGACCAGCTGGCGCGCATTGCCACGACCACGCCACAACAGGTCACCCGCACGGCCAACCAATGGCTGCGCGCAGGCGACCACATCCTGACCGTCAGCCCCGGCGAAGTGACACCGATCGTGGAAGATCCGTCGGTAAGCGATGGCAAGCCGGCCGCATTGCCGCCAGTGGATCCCAAGTTCAAGACCATCGCCACTGACCTGGATCGCAGCAAGGGCGTGCCGGTTACCACGCAGTTCCCCGACTTGGCCCTGCCCGCAATGCAGCGCGCGACGCTGAGCAACGGCATCAAGGTCATCCTGGCTGAGCGCCACGATGTGCCGGTGGTGCAGATGAGCATGGAGTTCCCGGGTGGATTCTCGTCCGACCGCGGCCGCAAGATCGGTACCGCCAGCTTCACGATGGGCATGCTCGATGAAGGCGCGGGCGACTATGACGTGATCGCACTGGGCAACCGCACCGAATCGCTGGGCGCCGCCATCGGCACCAGCGCCAGCGTTGATTCGGCGGATGTCAGCCTGTCGGCATTGAAGGAAAAGCTGGACGAGTCGATCGCGTTGTACAGCGACGTGATTCGTCGTCCGCGCCTGGAAATGGGCGAAATCGAACGCGTGCGCGCAACCTGGCTCGCTGCCATCCGCCAGGAAAAAACCTCGCCGGCCGGCATGGTGTCGCGCGTGCTGTCGCCGGTGATGTACGGCGCCGGCCATCCGTATGCCATCCCGGCATCGGGCACCGGTTATGAAGCCGACATCGCCGCGCTGGCCCGCGAGGACATGCTGGCCTGGCATGCCGAGCAGGTTCGCCCCGATCGCGCGACGCTGATGATCGTCGGCGATACCACGCTGGCTGAAATCACTCCGCTACTGGAGAAGCATTTTGGTGACTGGAAAGCTGCGAACGCGGGTAAGCCTCTCAAGGTGATTCCTGCCGCGCCGATTGCCAGCGCACCGCGCGTGTTCCTGATCGACCAGAAGGGCGCCATCCAGTCCAACATCGTGGTCGCGCAGTTGGTGGCGCCGGTGACGGATCCGGGTTCGATCGACTTCGACATCGGTAGCGCCGTGTTCGGAGGCGACTTCACCTCGCGCCTGAACATGAACCTGCGCGAAGACAAGCATTGGTCCTACGGCGCCGGCAGCCGCGCCACCAACACCATGGGCCAGCGCTTGTGGACGGCCAGCGCGCCAGTGCAGAGCGACAAGACCATCGAGGCCATCAAGGAAGTGCAGCGCGAAATCGCCGAGTACGCCAGCGCCTCGCGCCCGGCCACGGCCGAGGAAGTGACGCGCATCCAGGCCATCAACGTGCGCAGCCTGCCCGGTTCGTATGAAACCGCGCGCGCCGTGCTCAGCACTATCGCCGGCATCAACCGATACTCGCGCCCCGACGACTACGTGCAGATGCGCAAGGCCAAGATCGAGGCGATGACGCCGGAAACGGTGCAGGCGGCGGCGAAGGCCTTGGTGCCGCAGTCGATGACCTGGGTAATCGTGGGCGACCTGGACAAGATTGAAGCCGGCGTGCGTGCGTTGAACATCGGCACGGTGCAGGTGGTGGATGCGGACGGCAAGCTGGTCCGCTGATATTTTTAACAACGACAACCGTCGCTCATAGACGGTTCACGACGGGCGCGGCCACAATCGCTTCCGTCGACGCCCGGTCTGGAGAGTTACATGCGCATCGCCCTGCTTACTGCTGCAAGCACCCTGGCCCTATCGGCCTGCACCTTCGTGAAGATGGGGCCGGGGGCTGACGAGGTTCGCGTGATCGCCCAGGGTGCGCCGCCGGCGGCTTGCGAGAAGCGCGGCGAGATCGACGTGTCCGTGAAGGACCGCCTGGGCCCGTATGACCGTGACGAACTGCGCGTGAAGGATGAGCTGGAAACCCTGGCGCGCAACGAAGCGCCCAGCGTGTCCGCCGACACCATCCAGCCCAGGTCCGCACCCGCGGATGGTGCGCAACGCTTCATTGCCTACCGTTGCAAGGGCGCCAGGCTTGTGACGGACCCGGCAAAAGATCGCGCGGAAACCGCGCCGCTGAACGATTAAGCCTAGCGGCCATTGAGCCCCACCGGCAAAACGGGTAACTTGCAAGGGTTTCCCCCCAGGTAAAATCCATGCTGTTCGAGCACGTTGCAATCGCAGGCCTCGACCATATTGATGCGCCCCATGCGCTGACTTCGGCCGAGATCAACGCCCAGCTCAAGCCGACCATGGACCGCCTGGGCATCCGCACCGACGTGCTGGGCGACATCGCCGGCATCCATTCGCGCCGGATGTGGGACAAGGAAACGCTGGCGTCCGATGCCGCCACCATGGCCGGCGAAAAAGCCCTGCTCGACGCGGGCATCTCGCGCGACAAGATCGGGCTGTTGGTCAATACCTCGGTCAGCCGCGATTTCCTGGAACCGTCCACCGCCAGCATCGTCGCCGGCAACCTGGGCCTGGGCGAGGA
>JBBRXD010000165.1:0-5313 GCA_038248775.1 Lysobacterales bacterium
CGACCACCAACAACCACAGGCCACCGCTTGCGCCCCACAGCAGTGCAACCCAGGCCAGCAGGCTCGGTACCACGCCCCAGGCCAACATGGCGACCGACGGGTCGCCACGGTCGCGCATGACCAATCCCCAATGAATGGCTCTGAGAAAACTCAGAATGGTGGCGCCATAGGCAAGCAAAGCGAAAACTGCCTGCGTCTGGCGTGGGCCCTGCAACACCCATGTGGCCAAGCCCAGTCCGAGGAACGGCAGCAACCCGCCATAACCCAGGCGCTTTGCCCACGGCGCAAGTGGCACCGGCAACAAACTCGATGGCGATGGAGGATGGGTTGGCATGGGTAGCGGCTCGCTTGGATGGCTCAGCCAGCAACGGACTGATGCGGGGCTTTGTCGTCGGTGCCAGGTACACCGTCATCAGGCGCTGGCATCTCGGTGCCGGGTCATGTCGAACGCGAGCAGCGGGCCAGCCTCAGGCGCCTTGCGCGATCCACTTCTTCGCCTTGCCGAGGGCGCCATTCGGGAACACCTTCACCGGGCAAGGCATGGCGAAATCGAACAGGCGGGTACTGCGGGTGACCCAGTCCAGGTCGGTGATCACCGCGATGCGTCGCCATGCACGCAAGTGCGACAGGCCGAGCTTCAGGTCATCCCACATCGCGCCAGCGGAGAACCCGGAAAAAGCCGGACCCAGCTGGTAGATCAGGCGTATGCCCCCGTGCTCGGCGAGCGCCGAGCGCACCGCCGGCATCAGCACGGTCTCGTAATCGCTGGCGGTTACGGCTCCGGAGGCAATGATGCCAACCACACCCTCGGGAAGATCGCTGATCGGTTCCATCATGTCAATTCGCCCTCCGATTCGCTGGTGGTCGTCAGGTCCAGACGCTTGCCGGCATTCTTTTCGCGGACGCGCCCCAGGCTGCTGTCAATCAGTCGCAGCATCTTGCCGGCGGCATTGTGCACGGCCAGATCGAGGCTGGCCGCCTGCTCGGTGACGGCGATCGGCGCAAAGCCTTCCAACCGTGCCTCCATCACGCAACGCTTGTCGTCGTGGCCGCCTTTTCCGCCCTCTATGCTCAGGTGGACCTCGATGCGGGTGATATGAGGCGCAACGCGCTCCAGCATCCCGCTCACCACGGTGGACAATCGGCCAGCCAACGCCTCATGGCCCTGTATGTTGTGGTCGGTGTTGATCAGTACTTGCATACGGAACTCCTACGCTGATTTCGAAGCGCGAGTGGCTCCATTCGGCGCCACGCCGCTTGACGCAAGGGTACGCGACCAATCGTGAACTCAATGCCAAGCGCATTGCCGATGTAGATAATCCAGCGCAGTTGCGCGGCTTCAAAACTCGACGTGGTGAAGCAAAAATGCTAGAATAGGGATGCGTTCATGACTGTGGCGCCAGATAATTCGAGACAAGCTTCCGCGCTACGCTGAGGCTCTCGCGTCCCACGCATCCCACTGCAGCACTCGCACCGCGCCCTGCTGCGCGGGCCTCGCGATACAGCTCCCGTCCGGCTCACTTCGGCCTTTCGGATACGCGCTCCGCCGCGCACCGCGCCGTCGCCAGCGCGCTCATGGCCCCAGGGCCCACAATCCGGGAAATCCAAATGGCATTGACCAATACCTCCATCGGCATCATCGGCACATCGAAGAAGCCGGACGAACGACGCGCGCCGGTTCATCCCGATCATTTGTCGCGGTTGAGCGAAAGCGTGCGTCGCAACATGGTGTTCGAAAGCGGCTATGGCGAGCGGTTCAGTGTCAGCGACGCCGAACTCGCCGAGCACACCGGCGGTGTGGCTTCACGCTCGGAAATCCTCGCCAAGGCCGCCACGGTGGTGATCGCCAAGCCGGTACTGGCCGACCTGCAGGAACTTCGCGAAGGCGGCGTGCTCTGGGGCTATGTCCACTGCGCGCAGCAGCGCGCCATCACCCAGACCGCGGTCGATCGCAAGCAGACCCTGATCGCCTTCGAAGACATGTTCGTCTGGAGCCCGGATGGCATCATGGGGCGGCATACCTTCTACAAGAACAATGAGATGGCCGGATACTGCGCGGTGCTGCATGCACTGGAGCTCAAAGGCATCGATGGCCACTACGGTAACCAGCGCAAGGTGGTGATCTTCAGTTTCGGCGCTGTCAGTCGTGGCGCGCTGTATGCGCTGAAGGCGCGCGGTTTTCGCGACATCACCGTTTGCATCCAGCGTCCCGACCACGAAGTGCGCGAAGAAGTGCTCAATTGCCACTACGTGCGCGTGCAGCCGGGTGGCCCAGGCGATACCGGGATGACGGTAATCGAGCATGACGGGAGCCAGCGTCCATTCTCCGAGCTGATCGGCGAGGCCGGCATCATCGTCAATGGCACCTACCAGGACCCCACCGAACCGGTTACTTTTGTCACCCATGCCGAGGTTGCGAACTTGCGGTCGGACTGCCTGATCATCGATGTGAGTTGCGACGAAGGCATGGGCTTCGACTTTGCCAAGCCGACCAGCTTCAAGTCGCCGATGTTCAAGGTGGGCAAGGCTGACTACTACGCCGTCGACCACACGCCCAGCTACCTGTGGGAGAGCGCGTCCAGATCCATCTCGGCAGCACTGCTGGTCTACATGCCGGTCGCGTCCGGTGGCCGGGCACAGTGGGAGACGAATGTAACCATGCGGCGCGCGGTGAACATTGATCGCGGCGTGATCTGCAAGCCAAATATCCTGTCGTTCCAGAACCGGCAAGCCAGCTACCCGCACGCCGCACTGGCAGCATAGCCGCAGGGCGTGAACCTGGACATGCTGCGCCGGTCGCCTTAATGGCTCCCGAATCGTTCAGGTTGGCCGGTTCATTATCCATGGGCGACCTGCGATCCTGCACCCGCGGCGCTTTTTCCAGGGATGCATGGCCATGGGTTTTTCGCCGCTTCGACTGCTCGTCCTCGTCGTGCTTGCGTTGTCGCCGATGTTGTCGAATGCGGACGTTCTTCCCTGCCGTCAGCACGACGAAGCCAGCGCACGCCCGCGCATTGGCCTGGTCCTTGGCGGCGGTGGCGCGCGCGGCTTCGCCCACGTCAGCGTGCTCAAGGAACTCGAACGCCTGCACATCCCGGTGGACTGCATCGCCGCCACCAGTGCCGGTGCCATGGTTGGCGGACTGTACGCGTCGGGCATGACCGCGTCCGAGATCGAGACCCTGGTGACCTCGGTGGACTGGACGCGTGCGCTCGACGATTCGCTTGCGCGGCCGGAACGTTCGTTCCGGCGCAAGCGCGATGATGACCTCAGCCTGCTGTCGGCCAAGCCTGGCCTGTCGTCCAAGGGCGTACGGCTGGCGCCGGGCCTGCTGGCTGGTGAAAACATCCAGCTGTTGCTCGAGCGAATGACCCAGCCGGTGGCGCGGATCGAGGATTTCGACCGGTTGCCGATTCCCTATCGGGCGGTGGCAACCGACGTCAACACCGGTGATGCGGTAGTGATCGATCGCGGCAACCTGGGCGAGGCGATGCGCGCGAGCATGTCGATTCCGGCGATGTTTCGCCCGGTAACGATGGAGGGGAAGATCCTGGTCGATGGCGGCATCGCCAACCAGTTGCCGGTGGACGTGGTGCGCGCGATGGGCGCGGACATCGTGATTGCGGTGGATGTGGGTACGCCCTTGTCCAAACTCGACGAGAGCGCCTCCTTGCTCAGCTTCGCCGAGCAGATGGGTGGCCTGCTGACGGTACGCAACACCAAGGACTCGATCGCCAGCCTCGGGCCGCGCGATATCCTGGTGCAGCCGGAATTCGGCGATGCCGTTACCACCGGCGATTTCAGCAAGGTCGCCGAGGCACTGGCGATCGGCCGGAAGGCGATGCCGGCCCTGGCCGGAAAACTGACGGCCCTGGCTCGGCCCGACGCTGATTACCAGTTGCAGCTGGCTGCGCAGACCAAGCGCAACATGACGCCGCCGGTGATTGAATTCGTCAGGCTGCAAAACAAGTCCAGGTATTCCGACAAGCTGCTGCTGGCGCGCCTGGATATCCAGGTCGGCAAGCCGATGGACCAGATCCGGCTGGAGGACAGGATCCTGGATGTGTATGGACTGGAGACCCTGGACAAGGTCACCTACGACCTGGCCGAGGAAGGCGGCCGCACTGGCCTGGTGATCACTGTGCTGCCGCACACTTATGGCCCGAACTACCTGGAAACGGGGCTCAGTTTTTACTCTGATTTCAGCGGTGACTTCCTGACCAATTTCCGGGTCGGCGTGTTGCGCGCGCCGATCAACCCACTGGGCGGCGAAGCGCGCGTGCTGCTGCAACTGGGCAGCGAGCCTGGAGCGACTGTGGAGCTGCACCAGCCACTGGATCTGCGCGGCCGGTTCTTCGTTGGTGGCAAGGCCAGCTTCGAGAATCCGCGGGTGTCGTCATTCGACGGGAATGGCAATCGGGTCACCATCTTCCAGGTACCCAGCCATGGGCTGGAGCTGTATGCCGGACGCGAGTTCGGTAATTACGGCGCCGCCACGGTTGGCTGGCGCCGTCGCCGTGGCGAAGTGACCGTGGTGGCCGGATCGCCTGAGATTCCGGATGTATCCTACGATGTCGGCGAGGCATGGGTTTCGCTCACGCTGGATCGGCTGGACAGCTTCGTGCTGCCGCGCGACGGAACCTATGCCAACCTTACCGCCTTGTATTCGCGGCAAAGCCTGGGCGCGGATAGCGATTTCGACCAGTTGAATTTCGATGCCGTGCAGGCCCGCGCCGTTGACGCCCACTCGGGCTATCTCGGGTTGCGCTACCACGAGACCACGCGCGGCGTGGCGCCGTTCCAGAGCCTGTACCGGCTCGGCGGCGTGACGCGACTGGCTGGCTATCGACCGAACGAACTGGTGACACCAAATTACGCAGTTGCCTATGGCGGCTACACCTACGAATTGGGGCGGGTGCTAAACCGGCCGGCCATCGTCGGTGCCACCGTGGAATATGGAAAGGTCTGGCAGCAGGACCAGTCGCTGGGCGACGGCCGCGGCGAGCTGGATGCCAGTGTGTTTTTCGGTTTCGATTCCTGGCTGGGACGCCTGCTGTTTGGCTATGGTGTGCGCGAGGGCGGCGGCGGCACGATGTTCCTGGAGCTTGGCAGAACCCGGTGAAAACCTGAAAACCGGGGTCAGAGTCGACTTTTACCGCTGAGCAACCCAAGTCTCGCCGCAACCAGAAAAAGTCGACTCTGACCCCGGTTTTCAGCGCAACGGCAGCCAGGTCGCGAAGTGTGTGCCCTGTCCGACCGCGCTGGCCACGGCGACGGTGCCGCCATGCAGTTCGGCCAGTTGTTTGACCATCG
>JBBRXD010000166.1:0-5301 GCA_038248775.1 Lysobacterales bacterium
AAGGGCCAGCCTGGGCCTGTCACCAAGTCGCTGCAGATGGCTTTCTTCGGCTTATTCGTCGGCAGCACAGCCGACCAGTGGGTCTGGCTGACGCCAGTGACCGAAACGCAAGCCCGCGAGATGGAGGCAGCGTGATGGCAGCTCCGAAGCGCACCTTGCTCGACAAACTCTGGGACGCGCACCAGGTCGTTGCCGAGACGGCGTCCACGCCCGGCATCCTGTATGTCGACCTGCACCTGATCCATGAAGTGACCTCGCCGCAGGCCTTCGAAGAACTGCGCATGCGCGGCCTGCCGGTTCGTCATCCCGGCCGCGTGGTCGCCACGCTGGACCACTCCACGCCAACCACGCCGACCGACGACCTGGGCCAGCATGTCTACGCCAACGCCGAGGCCGCTGCGCAGGTGCAGCAGCTGGAAACCAACTGCTTGCAGTTCGGCATCGCGTTGCATGGCTGGAGCAGCGACCAGCGCGGCATCGTGCACGTGATCGGTCCCGAGTTGGGCGCGACGCAACCGGGCATGACCATCGTCTGCGGCGACAGCCACACCACCACCCACGGCGCGTTCGGCGCACTGGCTTTCGGTATCGGCACCACTGAAGTCGGACACGTGCTGGCTACCCAATGCCTGCTGCAGCGCAAGCCGAAGAATTTCGCCATCCATGTCGAGGGCAAGTTGCCAGCCGAGAGCAGCGCGAAGGATCTCGCCCTGCACCTGATCGGCAAGATCGGCGTCAACGGCGGCACCGGCCATGTGCTGGAGTTCCGCGGCAGCACCATCCGCGCGCTGGACATGGAACAGCGCATGACCCTGTGCAACATGTCCATTGAAGCCGGTGCGCGCGCTGCGCTGATTGCACCGGACGAAACCACGTTCGCCTACCTGGCGGGTCGTCCGATGGCCCCGCAGGGCGCCGCCTGGGATCGCGCGCTGGCCCACTGGCGTACGCTGCCCAGCGACGACGGTGCCAGCTACGACCGGGAGCAGCGCTTCGATGCCGGCGACGTGCGCCCGACCATCAGCTACGGCACGCATCCGGGCATGGTAATCACCCTGCACGCCCCGGTGCCGGCCGCACGCGACCTGCAGGAGCGGCGTGCGCTGGAATACATGCACGTCGAATCGGGCAAGCCGATGGCGGGCATGCCGGTGGACCTGGTGTTCCTGGGCAGCTGCACCAACTCGCGGCTGGGCGACCTGCGCGCCGCGGCCGAATTGCTGCGCGGTCGCCGCATCGCCTCACGCGTGCGCATGCTGGTGGTGCCTGGCTCGGTCTCGGTGCAACGGGAAGCGGAAGCCGAAGGGCTCGACCAGGTGTTTCGCCAGGCCGGCGCTGAATGGCGCGAGCCCGGTTGTTCGATGTGCATCGCCATGAATGGCGACCTGGCCAAACCCGGGCAATTGGTGGTCAGCACCAGCAACCGGAATTTCGAGGGTCGACAGGGCCCCGGCGCGCGCACCGTGCTGGCCAGTCCGCGCGTTGCCGCGGCATCGGCCTTGGCCGGCTGCATCGCCGATCCGCTGCAATATGTCCGCGCCGAAACGGAGCAAGCCGCATGAAACCCTTCACGACCCTGCATTCGTGCACCGCCGTGCTGGCGCACGAAAACATCGATACCGATCGCATCATCCCGGCGCGCTTCCTGACCACGACCAGTCGCGAGGGATTGGGCCGGCACGCCTTCCACGACTGGCGCTACCAGGCCGACGGCAGTCCCGATCCCGCCTTCCCCTTGAACAGCCCCGCCGCCCAAGGCTGCGAGATCCTCGTTGCCGGGCGCAACTTCGGCTGTGGCTCGTCGCGCGAACACGCGCCTTGGGCGCTGCTCGACTACGGCATCCGCGCCGTGCTGTCGTCCGAGATCGCCGACATCTTCCGCAGCAATGCCTTGCGCAACGGTTTGCTCGCCGTGGTGCTGGGCGAGGCCGAGCATCGCTACCTGTTGAAGCACCCGCACATCGAACTGGCGATAGACATCGAAAAAGGCACCATCGAACTACCCGACGGCGGTCGTTTCCGATTCGAGATCGATGCTTTCGCGCGGCATTGCCTGCTGCAGGGCGTCGATCAACTGGGATTCCTGCAACAACACGGCGCACAGATCGCGGCCTATGAAAACCAACGCGGAGCCCATGCATGAAGGCGAACATCGCCCTGTTGCCCGGTGATGGCATCGGTCCGGAAGTGACCGACGCCGCGGCGAACGTGCTGCGCGCGATTGCCTCGGCGGCCGGCCATCAGTTCCATTTCAGCGAGAGCGCCATCGGCGGCTGTGCGATCGATGCGTTCGGCGCTGCCCTGCCCGACGCCACACGCGGTGCCTGCCTGGCCGCGGACGCCGTGCTGCTGGGCGCCGTGGGCGGTCCTGCCTGGTCGGATCCCAAGGCATTGGTTCGGCCGGAGCAAGGCTTGCTGGCATTACGCAGCGCGCTGGGCGTTTACGCCAACCTGCGCCCAGTGCGGGTGCATCCACGCGCAGCGGAATTTTCGCCGGTCAAGGCAGATCGTCTGGCTGGCGTGGACCTGCTGTTCGTGCGCGAACTGACCGGCGGCAGCTATTTCGGCCAGCGCACGCGCGACGCCGACAGTGCGAGTGACGAATGCCGTTATACGGTGGCGGAGATCGAACGCGTACTACGCCGCGGTTTCGAACTCGCGCGTGGCCGTCGCCGGCACCTGACCTCGATCGACAAGGCCAACGTGCTGGAGACCTCGCGCCTGTGGCGCGAAACGGCGATCCGCATCGCCGTGGAATTCCCCGATGTCACCCTGGAACACCAACTGGTCGATTCCATGGCCATGTTGCTGATCTCGCAACCTGCCCGCTACGACGTGCTGGTCACCGAAAACCTGTTTGGCGACATCCTGACCGACGAAGCCGCGGTGCTGGCAGGTTCGCTGGGTTTGCTGCCCTCGGCATCGCTGGGCGATGGCAAGCGCGGCCTGTACGAACCGATCCACGGCTCGGCTCCCGACATCACTGGCAAGCAATGGGCCAACCCACTGGGCAGCATCCTGAGTGCGGCGCTGTTGCTGCGGCACTCGCTGGGCCTGGAGGCAGAAGCTTGCGCGGTCGAAGCGGCTGTCTCGTCGGTGCTGGACCGCTGCGAGCTGACGCGCGACCTGGGTGGCAGCGCGAGCACCTTGCAGATCACCGATGCCGTGCTCGAAGCGCTGCGCGAAACCCGTTTTGAAAGTAGGCAGGCAGCCGCATGAGCACGCGCAAACCACAACGCAGCGATGCAATCAAGACCGGGCCCGACCGGGCGCCGGCCCGCGCCCTGTTGCGCGCCACGGGCATGGACGATGCCGCCATCGACAAGCCCTTCGTGGCGGTCGTGCACACCTGGTCGAACGTGTCGCCCTGTAACCTCAACCTGCGCGACCTGGCGCAATCGGCTTGTGCTGGCGTGCGCGCTGCGGGTGGCACGCCCATTGAATTCAATACCATTGCCATTACCGACGGGATCGCCATGGGCACGCCAGGCATGCGCGCCTCGCTGGTCTCGCGCGAGCTGATCGCCGACTCCATCGAACTGGCGGTCGAGGGTCACTGCCTGGATGCCGTGGTCGTTCTCTGCGGCTGCGACAAGACCATTCCTGCCGCCGCCATGGCGCTTGCGCGAATGAACCTGCCCGGCGTGGTGTTGTACGGTGGCAGCATCGCGCACGGCACACTGGATGGAGAAGCGATCACCATCCAGGAAGTTTTCGAGGCCGTTGGCGCGCACGGCGCCGGCAAGATCGATTGTGCGCAACTGGCCCGGGTTGAAGTGAGTGCTTGCCCCGGCGCCGGCGCCTGCGGCGGCCAGTTCACCGCCAATACGATGGCCATGGTGCTGACCTCGCTGGGTTTGTCGCCGTTGGGCATGAACGACATCCCCGCCACCGATCCGGCCAAGGCTGATGCCGCGTTTCGCTGCGGCGAACTGGCGATGGCTTGCCTGGAAAAAAATATCCGGCCACGCGACTTCATGACGCCGGGGGCGTTCCGGAATGCAGCGCGCCTGGTCTCCGCGACCGCGGGGTCCACCAATGCCGTTCTGCACTTGCTGGCGATCGCACACGAAGCCGACGTGCCGCTGGACCTCGAAGATTTCGAGACCGCGGCGCAAGGCACCCCGGTGATCGCCGATCTGAAACCAGGCGGTCGCTTCACCGCGATCGAGTTGACTGCCGCGGGCGGCACGGCCCAGGTCGCGCGCGAATTGCGGATCGGCGGAATGATCGAGAACTCAGCGACCGTCACCGGCCGCAGCCTGTTCGATGAATTGGATGCAGCGCCGGATGCGCCCGATGGCCAGCAGGTAGTGCGCACGGTCGCCGCGCCCATCAAAGCGCGTGGCGGCTTCTCGATCCTGTACGGAAACCTCGCGCCGGAAGGCTGCGTCCTGAAGCTCGCTGGCCATGGCCGCCTGCACCACGAAGGACCGGCGCGCGTTTTTGAAAGCGAGGAAGCTGCCTTCGCCGCCGTGCAATCGGACGGCATCCAACCGGGCGATGTGCTGGTCATCCGCAATGAAGGCCCGGCCGGTGGCCCTGGCATGCGCGAGATGCTGGCGGTCACTGCGGCGCTGGTCGGCCGCGGCCTGGGCAATGACGTTGCGCTGATCACCGACGGACGCTTCAGCGGCGCAACCCATGGCTTCATGGTCGGGCACATCGCGCCCGAAGCCGCGCGCGGCGGCCCGATCGCACTGCTGCGTGAAGGCGACCTCGTGCGCATCGACGCCGATTCTCGTCGCCTCGAAACCGATGCCGATCTCGATTCGCGCCGCGCTTCGTGGCGCACCCCCGAACCCAAGGTAACCCGCGGCGCGCTTGCCAAGTTCGCCCGACTGGTCGGCTCGGCATCCCGGGGCGCGGTCACCGACGAATCACTTCACATCCCAACCCGTTCCGGAGAAAACACATGACCACTACCGCCACCACCGACGCGCTCAAGCAGTCGAAGATCGCCATCCTCGGTTACGGCAGCCAGGGACGCGCGCATGCACTCAACCTGCACGAGTCCGGCCTGGACGTGGTCGTCGGCGTTCGCGCCGGCGGCAAGGGCTGGACCCAGGCACAAGCAGACGGCCTGCGCGTGGCTGAACCCGCCGATGCGGTCACGGGCGCCGACCTGGTGGCCGTGCTGACGCCGGACATGGTGCAGCCCGCGCTGTACGCGCAAGCCATCGCGCCCAACCTCAAGCCCAAGGCGGCACTGTTGTTCGCGCATGGTTTCAACGTGCACTTCGGCCAGATCAAGCCACGCGAAGACATCGACGTGATCCTGGTGGCGCCGAAGGGCCCGGG
>JBBRXD010000167.1:0-5295 GCA_038248775.1 Lysobacterales bacterium
CGCGAGCAGACCAGATCGCTGCTCGATCGCAAGCTGTCCTTCTGCACCTGGGCCGAGCGAGTCACCATCTCGGCCAAGCATGGCACCGGCATGCGTGAGTTGTTCGCTGCGATCAATCGCGCGCATGCGTCGGCAACGCGAAAGTTCACCACCGCGGAAGTTACCAAGGCGCTTGAAGTCGCGGTCGAGACCTTTCCGCCTCCCGTGGTTCGTGGCCACCCCGCAAAGCTCCGGTTCGCGCATCCGGGTGGGGACAATCCACCCTTGTTCGTCGTGCACGGCACGCGTCTGAAGACGCTGCCGGACAGCTATCGGCGTTACCTGGAAAATTTTTTCCGCAAACGCTTCAAGCTGGTGGGCACGCCGGTGAAGTTCATCTTCAAGGAAGGCGAAAATCCCTTCGAAGGCAAGAAGAACGTACTTACCGACAAGCAGCTCGAGAAGCGCCGCCGCCTGATGCGTCACGTCAAAAAACGCTAGTAGTGCCGACACGCAACCAGATCAGCCTGGGCATACTTGCTGGCGGCCAGGGCCTGCGCCTGGGCGGTGCCGACAAGGCCACTGCCCGATTCCATGGAGAAGACCTGCTGTCGCGAACGCTGGCAGTGGCGGGTACTGGCTTCCACGAAACGTTGCTCAGCTATAACGGATCTGATGCTCGCGTCGCGCGGCCCGGACTGACCTGGGTACCCGACATCAGGCCCGGATTTCCAGGCCCGCTGGCAGGCCTGGAATCGCTGCTTTCAACTGCCAGCGGTGCGTGGCTGCTGACCGTGCCCGTGGATCTTCGCGACGCAAGTCCGGATGTCCTCCAGCGCCTGTGCGATAGCCCCGGTGGCCGAGCTGTCATCCGCGACTCCGACGGGTTGCAACCGCTGGTTGCGATATGGCCCGTGGCTGAGGCCCTGCGCGCGGTCTCAAGCGCTCTCGAAGCAGGCGGCCGGGCAGTACATCCGATGCGCAAACGACTCGACATGGTTGAGATCGATATTTCACCCGCGCGTTTGGGTAACCTCAACACGACTCAGGACTTCGAGTAAGCCATGCCTGCGGATTTCCCCACGCGAATTTCCTTTTCCGAAGCCGGTCAGATATTGGACCGCGTTGCCGGGGGCTTGCAGCTTGGCGTCGAGAGAATCGCACTTTCGCAATGCCTCGGGCGCGTGCTGGCAGGCGATGTCACTTCGAGCCTGGCGCTGCCGGGGTTCGACAACTCCGCCATGGACGGTTTCGCGGTCCGTGCTGCCGATACTGCTGCAGCGGGAGCCAGGTTGCTGATTGCGGGTGAACAATTCGCCGGTGCTTCGCTCGACCTCCACGTGACCGAGGGTGAATGCCTGAGGATCACCACCGGTGCGCCGATGCCAAGCGGTGCCGATGCGGTGGTAATGAAGGAAGACGTAGTACTGGATGACGGATACATCGTCGTCGGCAAGCCAGTTCGGGCCGGCCAGCATGTGCGCAGGGCAGGGGAGGACGTGGCGCCAGGCGATACGGTGCTGCGCCGCGGCCAGGTATTGAGCCCAGCGGCGCTAAGCCTTGCTGCAG
Organism: Lysobacterales bacterium; assembly: GCA_038248775.1. Taxonomy (GTDB): domain Bacteria; phylum Pseudomonadota; class Gammaproteobacteria; order Xanthomonadales; family Xanthomonadaceae; genus Arenimonas. Next base: position 1,549 of record JBBRXD010000167.1, read on the forward strand.
CGATCGGCCTGCCGGAACTCGAAGTGCATCGGCGGCCCACGGTTGCAGTTTTCACCAGCGGCGACGAGCTCAAGCCACCGGGCCAGGCCTTGCAACCAGGCGAGATCCACGACAGCAATCGCGTGTTGTTGCAGTCACTCTTGCGCGCTGATGGCTACGAGCCCGTGGCTTGGCCGGTGCTTCCCGATGATCCTGCCCGCATCGCCGCCGCCTTGACCGACGCCGCATTTTCCTTCGACGTGGTGATTACCTGCGGCGGCGTTTCCGCGGGTGAAAAGGATTTCCTGCCAGCGTTGCTCACCCGGCTGGGCGAGGTCTATTTCTGGAAGGTCCGCATGCGACCCGGCATGCCGTTGTTGGTCGGACGCCTGGGATCGGCGCACCTGATCTGCCTGCCTGGAAACCCGGTATCGGTATTCGCCACTTACCTGACGCTGGCGCGGCGTTTCATGGATGGATTGCAGGCGCGGGCCACGCCGCGCCCCCGCTGGGTGGCGAAGCTGTCGTCGCCGCTTGGCAAGTCCCACGATCGGCTGGAGTTCCTGCGCGGCAGCCTGGTTTGCGATGCAACGGGACAATTGCAGGTCATGCCCAATCCCGCCGATGGCTCGCATCGCCTGCGCGCGGTGGCCGATTCCAATTGCCTGATCGTGCTGCCCGAGGGAGCGGCACGTTGGGACAGCGGCAGCCTTCTCGAAGTCCTGCCGTTGACCCGGTTTTGATCGCGTTAGACTGGTGACCGTGGACAGCATCCGGGAAATTTCGCCAACCGAGGCGCTTGAACTGCAGCGCAAGGGCTGCCGCCTGGTGGATGTGCGTGAACCGGATGAATACGCATTGGGCGTTGCTGAAGGCGCGCTGGCGATTCCCCGCGCCGCGCTCGAATCCGATCCGTCCAGACACGTTTCCCGGGGCGAGACTGTCTTGTTGATCTGCGGTAGCGGCCGCCGCTCCCTGCTTGCGGCCGCGTCGCTGGCAGCCCAGGGATACAGTTCGCTGTGCTCGGTCGCTGGTGGAATGTCGGCCTGGCAGTCAGCGCGGCTGCCAATGCGCACGACAGAAGATCCTGATTTCCTCGAGCGCTATTCGCGGCAACTGCGGCTACCCCAGGTTGGTATCGATGGCCAGAAAAAGTTGGAGCAATCACGGGTATTGATGGTGGGTGCGGGAGGATTGGGTTCGCCCGCTGCGTTCTATCTTGCCGCTGCCGGCGTAGGATTCCTGCGCATCGTCGACAACGACCAGGTGGATCGAAGCAACCTGCAGCGGCAGATCCTGCATACGGAGTCGCGCATCGGCATGGACAAGGTCGAGTCCGCCCGGCAATCGCTGTCCGCACTCAATCCACGTACTCGATTCGATGCGAGATCGGTTCGCCTGGACCCGGACAACGTGGAATCGTTGCTGGCGGACGTGGATGTCGTGGTTGATGGTGCCGACAATTTTCCGACCCGCTACCTGTTGTCCGACGCCTGTGTGCAACTGGGCAAGCCGCTGGTCTATGGCGCCGTGCATCGGTTCGAAGGCCATGCCAGTGTGTTCGATGCCGGCCGGCAACGCGGCGTGGCACCTTGCTATCGCTGTCTGTTTCCGCAAGCCCCAAGCGCGGAGGACGCGCCGAACTGTGCAGAGGCCGGCGTACTGGGCGTGCTGCCCGGAATCATCGGGCTGCTGCAAGCCACCGAAGCCATCAAGTTGATCCTGGGCATCGGGCAATCGCTGTCTGGCAGGCTGTTGCACTTCGATGCGCTGTCGATGCGGTTTCGCGAAACGCGCCTCCGCGCGGATCCGGACTGTCCGGTCTGCGCACCGGGTCGGGTGTTTCCGGGCTATCGGCAGATGGCGGAATCGTGCAGCGGCGCGTGACCGATCCGGAATGAATCAACCGTCGCGTCGCCCCAGCACCATGCGCACCAGTTCCGGAAGCGAGCCTGCCTGCATCTTGCTCATGATCTTGGCGCGATGATGCTCGATGGTGCGCATGCTCGAGCCGAGCATGTAGGCAATCATCTTGTTGGCCTCGCCGGAAATCAGCCGTTCCAGCACTTCCTGTTCGCGTGGCGTCAGACTGGCCAGCTTGGCCTCGGTCTGCGCGCGCTCGAGCGTGCTGCGGCGGTGCTGGACGTCCATGGCCGCGGAATAGAATTGGAAACGGTTGCGGCTGCCGGCCTTGGCTTGCCACATGGCGATGTCCACGTTCTGTAAAAGGTCGTCTGGCCCGGTTCCATCGCCAGGCGCTACCGAGATTCCAATGCAGGCGCTGAGTATGACCGTGTTGTTTTCGACCAGGAAAGGCTGCGCGAGCGATTGCAAGGCGCGGCTCGCCACGACGCGCGCGCCATCCAGGTCGGTCGTGCCTTCCAGCGCGATGAGGAATTCATCGCCTCCCGGGCTTGCGATGAGGTCGGTCTTGCGTACGCACTGCTGAAGTCGCGCGGCAGCCTCGGCGAGGATCTGGTCACCCACGTGGTGGCCGTGCGTTGTGTTGACCACGTTGAATCGGTCGATGTCCACGTAAAGCACCCAAACCTGGTGCCGGTTGCGAATGGCGCGATCGATGGCAGCCTGCAGGTGGCTGCGAAACTGCCGGCGATTCGGCAGTTCGGTCAGCAGGTCGGCTTCCGGATCGTCTTGCACCGAGGGAGCAAGGGATGGCAGCCGGAACACCAGCAGCGTAGCCGGCCTGCCCCGGTAGACGCAGGCGCGCTCCGATAACAGAACTTCCAACTCGCTGCCATCCGGCCTGCGCAAGGCCCGGACGACGCTGCGTCGGCGCGGATAGGCCGCTACCTGGCGACTGGCCGAAGCGCCCGCATGGACCGGAAAGATCGAGCTTGCGGCGCGTTCCCGCAGGACCTCCGCGGATTTTACGCCGAGCACGAGCGCAGCGGCTTCGTTGGCTATTTCAATACGGTCATCACAATGAAGGATCACGGCCTCGTCGGTCATCTCGACGAGCATCGCGTGAAGGTCGGACTCTGGAGACGTGTCAGAAGTCTTCATTCGTGGGTCTAATATACGCTGGCATTCGACATGAACAAGGAAACATCGATGGGCATGCCGATCAGGCACGACGCTGCGCTGCACAGATTCCACACATCCGTAGAAGGCCACGGTGCTGAACTGGTCTATCGGCTTGCAGGCAAGGTCATGACCATCGTCCACACGGGCGTGCCTGACGAAATTGCGGGCCGCGGCATTGCGTCTGAACTGACCAAGGCAGCGCTGGCGCATGCCGAGGTATCGGAGTGGATGGTGGTGCCGGCCTGTTCCTATGCCAGGGCCTTCATGTCCCGTTATCCGGAGTACGCCCACCTTTGGCGGGCAAGATAGTACTTGGCAGTTCTGAACAGGGAGAAGATCCGATGCCTCTCGTGACACGTCATTCGCTGGTCACCATCGCCGTGCTGGCTTCGGCCACTGACATCGGCTTGGGCGCCTTCATCTGGTCCGGCATTTACAACATCGGCGCCGATGACGCACAGTCGCGCCCGGTGTATTCCATGATGCAGGTGATCCGGGATCGCTCCATAATCAATCAATCCAAGGCCCTCCACCGGCCGCCGAACCTTGCCGATCTGGCATTGATTCGCCAAGGCGCCGGCAACTACGATGCCATGTGCACGGGTTGCCACCTGGCCCCGGGCATGGAAGCCACGGAGTTGAGCAAGGGCCTGTACCCTTCTCCACCTGATTTTGCCCGGTTGGGCAAGGGGGATCCGGCGCACCACTTCTGGGTGATCAAGC
>JBBRXD010000168.1:0-5284 GCA_038248775.1 Lysobacterales bacterium
ATCAGTCGCGATACCGCTTGAGGAGATCGTGATAGGCATCGATCCGACGGTCGCGAAGGAAGGGCCAGATCCGGCGCACGTTTTCACTGCGCGCCATGTCGATGTCCACCAACAGCAACTGCGCCGCATCGGTCGTGGCTTCGGCGAGGAATTCGCCTTGCGGACCGAGCACGTGGCTGTTGCCCCAAAAGGTGATTCCGCTTGCACCCAGCGGCGACGGCTCGTGGCCGATGCGATTGCAGCTGAGCACGGGCAGGCCATTGGCAACGGCGTGGCCGCGATGGCTGAGGATCCATGCACTTCGCTGGCGATCCTTCTCGTCCTGTGCGTCATCCGGGTCCCAGCCGATGGCGGTTGGATACAACAGCAGCTCAGCGCCCGCCAGCGCCATCATGCGCGCCGCTTCCGGATACCACTGGTCCCAGCAGACCAGCACGCCAAGCCGGCCGACGCTGGTGTCGATGGGGTGGAATCCCAGGTCGCCGGGGGTGAAATAGAATTTTTCGTGGAAGCCCGGGTCATCGGGTATGTGCATCTTCCGGTACTTGCCAACCAGGTGTCCGTCGGATTCCAGGACAATGGCCGTGTTGTGATACAGGCCCGCAGCGCGGCGCTCGAACACCGAACCCACGATGACGATCCCGTGCTTCAGCGCGAGCCGCCCGAGGCGTTCGCTGGTGGGGCCGGGCACGGGTTCGGCACGATCGAATTCGTGCACGCTTTCGTGCTGGCAGAAGTAGGCGCCATTATGAAGTTCCTGCAGCAATACCAGCTTGGCGCCGGCCGCCGCCGCGTCTGCAACCCGGTTTTCGATGACGGCCAGGTTGGCCTCCGCGCTGCCATGGTCGCGCTCTTGTACCAGTGCGACTTTCAGGGTCCTTGGGGTCATGCGATCAATCCTTGCGGCAGTTGCATGGTGAGACAGTGGAGGCTTCCGTTTTGCCAGATCAGCGGCCGACAGGGCACAGCGACGATCTCGCGTCCGGGGAAGGCTGCCTGCAGGACGGTGATGGCTCTGTCGTCAGCTTGGTCGCCGTAGGCAGGCGCCAAGACCGCGCCGTTGATGATCAGGAAGTTGGCGTAGGACGCAGCCAGCCGTCTACCACCGTCGAGGATCGGCTGCGGCCACGGCAGTTCGAACAATCGATAAGGCTTGCCATCTGCCTGCTTGAAACCCGCCAGTTCGTCCGCCATCGCCTGGAGTTCGGCATGGTGCGCGTCGCCAGGATCCTGGCAGCCTTGATAAACGATGGAATCGACCGAGGCAAAGCGCGCGAGCGTGTCGATGTGCGCGTCGGTGTCGTCGCCTTCCAGGTAACCATGGTCGAGCCATAGGGTGCGGCGCTGTTCGAGCCAACCCTGCAATCGCTCGGTCACCTGCTGGCGATCAAGGCCAGGATGACGTTCGTGCAGGCAACGCCAGGTCGAAAGCAGGGTGCCATTGCCATCGGTTTCAATCGCACCGCCTTCCAGCGCGAAGTCGATGCGCTCACGGCGTGCTTCGCCAAATACACCCCGATCACTCAGCGTGGCGACGATCTGGTCGTCGAGTCCAGCTTCGAACTTGCCGCCCCAGGCCGTGAAATGGAAATCGAGAAGGCGCAGGTGATTGCCGTCCCGCAGGGTGATGGGGCCGGAATCGCGCAGCCAGGTATCGTCGTAGTCCAGTCGCTCGAACTGGACGCGCGACAGGTCGGCGGCAGCCAGCAAGCTGCGTGCCCGTGCCTCCACCTTTGCGTTTGCCACGCAAACCAGCGCTGTCTCGAACCGGGTGATTGCGGCTACCAGCGCGACGTAGGTGGACTCGACAGATTCAAGTCGATCCGCCCAATCGGTGCCCGCATGCGGCCATGCCACCAGCACGGCTGACTGGGGCTCCCATTCCGCGGGGAAGCGCAGCACACCGCTCATCAGGGCCGCACGGGTGCGGGGCCGATTTCGAGCTCGGTCGCCTTGGCCAGCACGGAGTTCACCACATGGCTGTTTTCGAAGTACACGCTGAAGGTTTGGTATTGCCAGCGAGTGATGGGCGGTGTGTGGGGGCCGCCACCGCCAACGGCGGGATTCTTTTGTTGCGGCGCGCCAAAGCGGGCCTCCACCTGGGCCATCGAACTGCCGCGCTTGGGCAGGTCGCTATTCTGTGCGGCCTGGGTACGTTCGATCAGCAACGTATCGGGATGGGCGAGGGTGGATGTGAAGGTCAGCGCGCAGGCAAGCACAAGCAGGATGGGCTTCATGTCAGGTTCCTCCGGGGGGGTATGCAATTGTCGCAGATGAAAAAGACAAAGCAAAAACGCCGGCAATGCCGGCGTTTTTTTCGACACCCTTGGCAGCTTGCGCTTAGCGCTGGCGAGCCTTGAAACGCGGGTTCGACTTGCAGATCACGAAGACCTTGCCCCGGCGGCGCACGACCTTGCAGTCGCGATGGCGGGTCTTGGCCGACTTCAAGGAGTTGAGGACTTTCATGGGGATTCCTGGGAACGGGCGAACAAAGAAGCGAAATTATAGGCGGCCCCGGGACTCTTTGCAATACAAGGGCTTATCTAGCGAAGGTAGGCCTTGCTCAGGTTGTTCAGGTGCAGGCGCTCCTCGTCCCGCATGAAGGGCGAGACCAGCATCATCACCTGCACGATGCCCAGGCGGATGGCTTCCTGTTCGTCCTTGTCGCCCCGGACACTTGAATAATTGAGCCAGAAGGTTGCCAACACGAGGATATTGGTCGCGGCGCCCTCGATCTCGGCAGCCGTCGCCCGCATCACACCGGCCTGCACCAGGCCACGCATGACCGCCGTCGCGTTGGCGGCTGCCCGCTTGAGGATCCGGGCGAAGCGCATCCGCAGGTGCCTGTTGCGGCTGAGGATGTCCACGAGGTCGCGATACAGGAAGCGATATTCCCAGATGCACTCGAACACCAGGTGCAACTGCAGCCAGATATCCTCGAGGTTGGGCAGGCGGCCTTCAGGGGCCATCAGGGCGGAGTCCATGCGCTCTTCATAGCGCTGGAACAGGTGCTCGATGATGTCGTCCTTGTTGCGGAAGTGGTAATACAGGTTGCCCGGGCTGATCTCCAGCTCGTCGGCGATGTGGTTGGTCGTGACGTTGGGTTCACCCTGTTCGTTGAACAGGGCCAGCGACGCATCCAGTATTCGTTGCCGGGTCTGCTTCGCCATTGTTTCAGCCGACCAGCTTCTTCACGAGTTCGACGTACTTCTTCATTGCCTGTTCGCTCGAGGTTCCCTGCATCTTTTCCCAGGCCTCGTACTTGGCAGCGCCGACGAAGTCAAAAAAGCCCGGCTTCTCGCCCTTTATATCGCCCTCCGCGCCCTGCTTGTAAAGCGCATACAGGCGCAGCATGGTGTCGTTGTCGGGCCGTTCGGCCAAGCCCTTGATATCTTTTGCCGCTTGTTCGAAATCGGTTTTGAGGTCGGCCATGGCCATGTCCCGCGAGCTGAACCAGCATTCCTGATAGCACGGCCATTGCGGGGGGTCAACGCGCGCGGAGCAGAAATTTGAAAGCCCGGGCGAGGTCTGGCAAGTTAGCGCTTCGGGCCGGATTCTCCGGCCTTCGATTCGGGGCAGGGACAATGAGCTATTTCGTAACAGGCGCCACGGGTTTCCTGGGTCGCTTCCTGGTCAGCAAGCTGCTCCAGCGCAAAGGCAGCATCCACGTACTGATCCGGAAAGGGTCCGAGAAGAAACTCGATGTGATCGCGACGAAAATGGGCTGGGACCGGCGGCGGGTAATCGCCGTGACAGGCGACCTGTCGAAGCCCAAGCTCGGCTTGTCCGCAGCGCAAATCAAGGCATTGACCGGCAAGGTCCAGCACTTCTTCCACCTGGCGGCCATCTATGACCTGTCGGCGGATGCCGAATCCCAGAAGATCGCCAACGTCGAGGGCACGCGACACGCCATCGGCCTGGCAACCCTCATCAAGGCTGGCTGCTTCCACCACACCAGTTCCATCGCGGCCGCAGGCCTGTACCCGGGCATTTTCCGCGAGGACATGTTTGATGAGGCCGAAGGTCTCAGCGACCCGTACTTCCGCACCAAGCACGACTCCGAGGGCCTGGTCCGCACCGAATGCCGGATTCCCTTTCGCATCTACCGACCCGGCGCCGTCGTCGGCCACTCGCAAACAGGCGAGATCGACAAGATCGATGGCCCGTATTATCTGTTCAGCCTGATCAAGAAATTGCGCCAGACCTTGCCCCAGTGGATGCCCACCCTGGGCGTGGAGGGCGGCCGGATCAACATCGTGCCGGTCGATTTCGTGGTCGATGCCATGGACCACATCGCGCACAAGCGCGGCCTGGACGGACACTGTTTCCACCTGGTCGATCCGGCGCCACAGCGCATTGGCGAAGTTCTCAACGTGTTTTGCCGAGCCGCGCACGCCCCCGAGATGACCATGCGCCTCGATGCCCGCATGCTGGCGGTGGTTCCCTCGAGCGTGCGCAACGCCGTGCTGAACCTTCCGCCGGTGAAGCGTTTCACCGGAATGGTGCTCAAGGACCTGCGCATTCCGCCGCAGACCTTGAAATTGCTGACCTATCCAACCCGATTTGACTCCCGGGAAACGGAGCGCGCCCTGAAGGGGACCAAGATTGCGGTTCCGGAACTCGAAGGCTACGCGTGGCGACTTTGGGACTACTGGGAGCGTCATCTCGACCCGGACTTGTTCGTCGACCACACGCTGCGCGGCAAAGTCGAGAATCGCGTCGTGCTCATTACCGGTGGTTCGTCGGGTATCGGCAAGGCATCGGCGATCAAGGTTGCGGAAGCAGGCGCAAAAGTGCTGATCGTGGCGCGTGGCGAGGCCGAACTGCACGAGACCCGCGACCAGATCATCGCCGCGGGCGGCAAGTGTTGGGCCTACACCTGCGACTTGACCGAGCTGGCGTCGTGCGACGAGCTGATCAAGAAGGTCCTGCACGACCACAAGCACGTTGATGTGCTGGTCAATAACGCCGGCCGTTCCATCCGACGGTCGGTGGAGGCCAGCTACGACCGCTTCCACGACTACGAACGCACGATGCAGCTCAATTACTTCGGCTGCCTGCGCCTGATCATGGGCTTCCTGCCCGGCATGACGACCCGTCGCAAGGGCCACATCATCAACATTTCCTCGATTGGCGTGCTGGCCAGTTCGCCCCGGTTCTCGGCGTACGTGGCATCGAAGGCGGCGCTGGATGCCTTCAGTCGTTGTGCGCAGGCCGAGTTCAGTGGCAAGAACATCGCCTTCACCACGGTCAACATGCCGTTGGTAAAAACCCCGATGATCGC